>JAFGAP010000074.1 GCA_016933635.1 Kosmotogaceae bacterium | reverse complement strand
GCCAACGTAGCTCAACCGGTAGAGCGGCTCATTCGTAATGAGCAGGTTGGGGGTTCAAGTCCCTTCGTTGGCTCCAGATGCGCCCTTTATGGGCGCATTACTATTGGTGGTGGAAAAGATGGATAGCTTCGAGCTGGAGGTCCTTCGATTTGTGGAAGAATGGGGTCTTATACGTAAAGAACAGAGAATTCTTGTTGCTGTTTCCGGGGGGAAGGATTCAATGGCCCTATTGAATGTTCTAAACAACTTGAAATCAACACTGAAGATAGAGCTTATAGCGGCGAATCTCAACCACGGGCTTCGTGAAGAGGGCCCCCGGGAAGAGGCAAGAATGATAGAGTCCTTCTGCAGAGACCGATCTATAGGTTTTTTCCATGAAAAGCGCGATGTAAGGGAATACATGAGAATGAAACGGGGAAGATCAGTTGAGTCTGCTGCAAGAGAAGTAAGATATGGCTTCTTGAGAGATGTAAAAGCTTCGGTAGGAGCTGACCGCATAGCTCTTGGTCACAATCGAGATGATTTGGTGGAGAATACCTTACTGAGATTATTGAAAGGAACTGGCATGAAAGGCTTAATTGGATTGCGCCCGTCGAACGTTGATTTGATAAGGCCACTGCTGTTCAGCGATATGCAACGTATTATAGATTATGTTACAATTAACAAGGTTACATTCATGGAGGATGAAACCAACGCTGAAGATGATTTTGAGCGCAATTTCCTTCGTTTGAGGGTCATACCGGAACTGAGAAAGATGAACCCGGCACTTAATAAAGCTATTTGGAGGTTCTTTGAAAACATCTATGACGGATACTCATTCATCGATTCAAGGGTTGAGTTGCTATTGTCCCGGTTTGGGAAGGCAGATGGGATATATTTCGCTGAAGTCTCAAAAATGCGGCAGATAGAGAGACCTCTCATTTTTGAGTTGGTAAGAAAGATTGTGTCAACTATGAGCCTTGACAACTACCCACCTTCTCGCGAGCGAGTTCTAGCCTTTTTTGATCTCTTATCCGAAGACAAAGGGCGATGGACTGTACAGTTCAAAGAGGATGTGAAGGCTTCCAAAATTGGCAGGTTTGTGTTTTTTTACAGGGGAACCCTTGAGTTTCGTGGTCAAGACCAGAGCTTTATAGAGTCTGTGCCTTTTGCCTGCGAAGGAGAGGGTTGGCGAATTAGAATCGAATCCAAGGCTGAGATGGCAAATGAGGATTTCGGAGAACTTGATGGTGCTTTTAAAAGCATGTGTTCGGTTTCCCGAATCATATTTCCGTTGAGTTTTAGAAAGATGAATGACAAGGACAAGGTTATTCCCTTTGGAATGAAAAGAGAGAAGAGAGTAGTTGAGATTTTGTCAGACAAGGGTTTGAAGGGCTTCTCGAGTAAGATAATGGTTCTTGAAAACGCTTTTGGAGAGATCCTATGGATTCCGGGTGTTGTCACGAGCGAGTTATGTAGAGTTGGCCCCTCCAGTCGTAATAATGTAGTTTTTTGCCTTGAAAGGAGGTAATTCTGTGGATCAAAAGCCCAGGATTGGAATGGTTCTATTTTACGTTGTTTTGGGCATTTTCCTGCTGATTGCTCTCAGGGGCCTGTATCCGTCTGAGACAAGCGTCATAGTTCCATACACGAAATTCTTGGATGACTTCAATAACATTATCGATATAGTTGTTTACGACAGCGGAAAAGTTGTCTACATCACGGGGGACAATCCAAGAAGATCTCTTGAGACTTACCTTCCATCTCAAACTCTTGTAACACAAACCTTCCAGGATCATATTGACTTACTTGCTGAAAGAGGGGTAAACATAACGTTCGAACGCGGAAGTGATTCTCTATTCTGGGTGAATCTCCTTGGCACTTTGATCCCTCTTGGGGTAATCATATTCATATGGTTCTTCCTCATGAGATCAATGTCCGGAAGGAATTCTCAAGCTTTCACTTTTACGAAAAGTCCCGCGAAGAAGTACGTTAACACCGATAAGAGGATAACTTTCAAAGACGTAGCAGGAGTTGATGAGGCGCAGCAAGAACTGGCAGATATTGTCAGTTATCTCAAGGATCCGTCCGTTTTTGCAGATACTGGCGCTAGAATGCCCAAGGGGCTTCTGCTTGTGGGACCTCCTGGAACTGGAAAGACATTGCTTGCGAGAGCTGTGGCTGGTGAAGCTGGTGTTCCGTTTTTCTTCATCAGTGGTTCGGACTTCGTCGAGCTCTTCGTGGGGGTCGGCGCAGCAAGAGTGAGAGATCTGTTTACACAGGCGAAGTCTTCAGCGCCAGCGATTCTTTTCATTGATGAAATCGATGCAGTTGGAAGACATAGAGGAGCCGGGCTTGGTGGCGGACATGATGAGCGAGAACAGACTTTGAACCAGATTCTAGTCGAGATGGATGGGTTTGATGCCAAGACCGGTGTCATAGTAATAGCTGCAACAAACCGTCCCGACATTCTCGACAAAGCTTTGTTGAGACCTGGGAGATTCGACAAGAAGATATCTGTCGATCCCCCCGATTTGAAAGGAAGATCAGAGATTCTGAAAATTCACATGCGTGGAAAACCAATAGATCCCGAAGTCGATGTTCAACTCCTTGGAAGAAGGACACCTGGATTTGTTGGTGCAGATCTTGAGAACTTGATAAATGAGGCGGCCATTCTCTCGGCCAGAAAAAAGAAAAAGATGATCGGAATGACCGAACTTGAGGAAGCCATTGACAGAGTTTTGGCAGGTCCAGCAAAGAGATCGAGAATCATAAGCGATAGAGAGAAAAAGATACTTGCATATCATGAGCTGGGTCATGCAGTTGTTGGACTAATCCTTCCAAAGGCATTTCCGGTTCACAAAGTAACGATAATTCCACGCGGGACTTCAACGCTTGGATTTACAGAAAGCCTTCCGCTCGAAGACAGGTATCTCATAACCAGGTCTGAGCTTCTCGATAATATGGCACAGGCGCTTGGAGGAAGAGCGGCCGAAGATCTTGTTTTTGGAGAAATAACTACTGGAGCAGCTAGTGATCTAGAAAGAGCAAGCGCGATGGCGAGAAGTATGGTGACGCAGTTCGGAATGAGTGAAAGACTGGGACCAATTGCCTGGGGCAAAGAGGAAGAAGAGGTATTTCTGGGAAGAGAACTCACAAGAATGAAAAACTATTCTGAGGAGATCGCTAGCGAAATTGACTCTGAAGTAAAGACTATTGTCCTCACTTGTTATGAGAAGGCCAAGAGAGTGCTTTCAGACCACAGAAAAAAGCTTGATGAAGCGGCCGACTATCTTCTTCAGAAAGAGACTATTTCAGGGAAGGAACTGGCCGATATTCTGGGACTCGAAGCCGGTAATTATTACAAGGATGACCTTGAGGCAATAGATATTGCTCCGGGAGCATCTGCTGAAGAGCCTGACATGACAAAGGATTAGAGGTGGCTAGGAAATGTTGAACTTAGAGCGGTTAAGATCGTTGGAAAACAGCGAATTCACTCAAACTGTTATCCCAACAGACGCTTCTTTAAGATGGTCGGAACGGTACGATCTCGAACTGCTAAACCTCCTCTCCACTAGCGGATTAATCAAGATTATCCACAGTTGTGGCCACAATCTGATATCTGACTTCGAATCGGATGCGCTGGTTTCTGTAGTTTCCGAAACGTTCTTAAGGCACTTTTCTCCATTGTTTATGGAAGAAGAACTCGTTATTCACATAAGAATAGTATCTGTTTCAGATAGTGCGGAAGTGCGCTTTTCCGGGTCGGTTGTACAGCTAGGAACGGAAGCAGGCTCTTTTGAGTTCTCTAGGAAGTTTATCTCTGTTGACTTCTTCAGGAGAGCTTTTGGTGCGTAGACCGAGAGATAGAAAAAGCTGGGACGAGTACGAGATAGTCTCTAGACTCAGATCAAAAGAGCGGTTTGTAAAAGACATACGTAGTTTTGGAGATGTGAAGGTAGCAATTATCTACCCAAACTCATATGAAGTAGGAAGCGCAAGTCTTTCAACTCATGTATTGATGACTAAGTTCAACGCAATGGGAAGCGTAAGGGCGGAGAGATTCTTTTTACACGAGAGTTTTTTGAAACATTATTCTTTTGATTCATTAACGCCGCTTGATGAATTTGTGATTTGGTCTTTTTCTGTGCATTTTGAACTAGATCTATTTAACGTCTTTGAAATACTGAATAAGTACTCAATACCCATTAGGAAAGAGAAGCGTAACAGATTTCACCCGCTGATCCTTATTGGTGGAGCTTTGACCTACTTTAACGATTCTCTTTTATCTGAGATTGCAGACGTTGTTTATAGGGGAGATCTTGGTGAGAAATTCCTTGGAAAACTTTCTGCCATTGATCATCGAATGAGTAAAGAGGAAATGGTTTCTACTCTGGAGACAGAACATAAGGAACCGATTTTTTCAGATTGCCTCGGTGAGAGTGCTTTTATCAGTCCGGACTCGGTCTTCGGAGACAGGTATCTCATAGAGATTGGCAGAGGGTGCTTTCGGAAATGTAAGTTCTGTGTCGCGGGATACAGATTTGGAAGACCAAGATTCAGAGGATTGAAAGATACTATTGATTTGATGGATTCAGTTGCGGGGTTTACAAAGAGATTTGGACTCGTTGCCGCAACGGTTACAGATTATCCTTACATCGATGAGATAGCAGAACACTGTATTGAAAAGGGTTATGAGTTGTCAGTTTCATCTCTTAGGCTGGATTCTCTGTCAGATACGTTGATGAAGTCTCTTAAGCTTTCCGGGCAAAGCTCTTTCACAATTGCACCGGAGGGGGGAAGCCAAAAGATAAGAAATGCCTTTGCAAAGGGGATAAGCGAAAAAGATATCACTGAAGCACTGGAGTTAGGAAGAAAAAATGGTTTTCGTAGGGTGAAGATGTATTACATATATGGGGCTGTTTTTGAGACTCGGGATGACAGGATAGAAATATCGAAAACGGCACATCAGGCTCTAGAGATGGGTTATTCGAGTGTAGTTCTTAGTTTGAACCCGCTGATTCCGAAACCAGGCACGCCTTTTGAAAATACGCCAATGGAGTCGATCAGCGTTCTTAGAAAGCTTGAGAGGGAAATAAGATCGGAACTAATGATGGAAGGAGTCAAACTTGATTTTGAGAGTCTAAGAGAATCGCTGTTGCAGTTTGCCCTTGCCAGCATTGATAGAGAAAAAGGAAGAGAGTTACTAGAACTTGTCGAGCGTGGAATTGATCCAACACCTATTCTGAGCAAATACGCAGAGGATGTGAATTCGAAACGGAAGGAGTGGAAAAAGCATGGCAAAGAAGAGTATTCTGGTCGTTGATGATGAACCTTCGATCGTGGAACTCCTTACTTTCAACTTGAAAAAGGAGGGCTACGAAGTCCTGAAAGCTTATGATGCAGAAGAAGCATTGAAGATTGCCGAAGACAACGAAACAGACATGTTTATCGTCGATATTATGCTTCCAGGAATGGATGGATTCGAACTTGTAAGAAACCTTAGAGCGACAGAGAAGTTCAGACAGACACCCGTAATATTTCTGAGTGCGAAGAGCGAAGAATTCGACAAGGTGTTGGGGTTAGAGCTTGGTGCAGATGACTACATCACCAAACCGTTTAGTGTGCGAGAAGTGCTGGCTAGAATCAGAGCGGTATTTAGAAGAATTCAGCAGAGCGCCCAGGCAAAAGAGGAAAGGCCAAAGAAGATACTCGCGAGAGACCTAGAAATCGATACAGAAAAGTATGAGGTAAGAGTGAGAAACAGAATGGTTAGCCTTACCCCACTTGAGTTCGAACTACTGAGATTCCTTGCAGAGAACGAAGGAAAGGTTTTCAGCAGGGACGTCCTTCTCGACAAACTCTGGGGATACGATTACTACGGTGACACAAGAACTGTTGACGTGCATATAAGAAGACTCAGAACGAAAATCGAAGAAGACGCCTCTAATCCGAAATATATAATCACAGTAAGAGGAAAAGGCTACAAGTTCAGGGATCCTGGAAAGGAAGATTGATTAATTGCTCTATGCTGTCCTCGCTGTTGTTGCGGTGATAGCTTTTCTCTTCTTGATTCTGTTTAGACATGAGAATCAAAAAAATGAGAGATTAGAAGCCGCTAAAAGGCGCTTTGCGGATCTCGTCGAAGTTCCGAGAAGCGCCGAGTTTATCTTCATCTATAAGAAGGTTCAACAGCTGATCTCAAGTATGAAAGAAGAGATTGCTCTTCTAGATACCAGGATCGAGAATCTTGTCACGATCTTCGACAACTTGAGCGACGCCTTCTTGATAGCTTCGGAGGACGGAAAGATAGAATACGCCAACAAGGCTGCTCAAGAACTTTCTAGTAAGCAGCTCATAGGTCGAAGAATCAGTGAAGGGATAGACAGTTACTACATAGGCGATCTCTTTGAAGACTCGGTTAGAACCCAGGAGAGTCAAGAGTCAGAGATAACTATATACTATCCCAGGAGATCGATAAGAAATTGCAAGATAATGAGAGTATCTCTTAAGAGCGAAGTCAGATATCTAATACTTCTCCGTGATATCACTAAGGAGAAGGAAGTTGAGGCTATGAGAAGAGACTTTGTCGCAAATGTCTCCCACGAGCTTAGGACACCGCTAACATCAATCCACGGATACGCAGAAACACTTGCCGAAGACGATCTTGAGGATAAGGAGACTGTCTACAGATTCCTTTCTATAATTGAAAACGAATCTGCCAGAATGACGAGATTAATCAACGACTTGCTCGATCTGGAAAAACTTGAATCCGGCGAAGCTTCATTCAGCAAAGAGGATGTAGAGCTAGGAGAGGTAGTGGGCTACGTCATGAGAATTGTTGAGCCTCTTGCCAGCGAGAAGAATGTCTCCATAAATATGGACGTAGATGAAGGAATTTTCGTGGAGGGTGACTTTGACAGACTTGTGCAGCTTTTATTGAACATTGTAGACAACGCCGTGAAATATACCTTTGCCAAGGAACATGGGCCAAGAGAAATCTGGCTCAGAGCCTATGCCCAGAATAACTCCGCGATGATAGAAGTAGAAGATACTGGAGTTGGCATACCGGAAGACTCTTTGAAACACATTTTCGAGCGCTTCTATAGAGTAGACAAAGCACGTTCGAGAAAAATGGGTGGGACCGGCCTCGGATTGGCGATTACGAGGTTCATTGTTGAGAAGCATGGAGGCACGATTTCCCTTGAGAGCGAGTACGGTACTGGAACGATATTGAAAGTGAAGCTGCCGCTGAAGAAGGTGATTGAATGAGAATCTACGACATAATCATGAAGAAGAGAAATGGTTATCCCAATACCAGAAAAGAGCTGGATTCACTGATAATGGGTTTCGTTGAAGGAGATGTGCCCGATTATCAAATGGCGGCATGGTTAATGGCTGTGTACTTCAATCACCTAAATGCTGAAGAGAGGTTCCACCTCACTGAAATTATGATAGAGTCGGGGGATCGGATCGATCTTTCGTCTATCAAGGGGCGAAAAATTGATAAACACTCTACCGGAGGGGTTGGCGACAAGGTCACGCTAGTTGTTGGGCCTATTGTGGCAGCTGCCGGTCTGGTTTTTGCCAAATTGTCTGGAAGAGGGCTTGGTCATACAGGTGGGACAATCGACAAACTCGAATCGATTCCGGGCTTTGAGACTTCACTGGACATAGAACAGTTCAAAAGGCAAGCAGAGCGCATTGGCATAGCCCTCGCAGGGCAAACTGCACAAGTGGCTGTTGCGGACAAGAAGCTTTATGCTCTTCGAGATCTGACAGCAACTGTTGACGAGATTTCGCTAATTGCCTCAAGCATAATGAGCAAGAAACTCGCAGTAGACTCGGATGGAATTCTCCTTGATGTCAAGATTGGTACGGGAGCCTTTATGAAAGATTTGGATGGTGCCAAGACACTCGCAAGAGCTATGATTGATATTGGAAGAAAGAGGGGAAGAACCACGAAGGCCGTAATTAGTGATATGAACCAGCCATTGGGCGTTTCAGTGGGGAATTCGCTTGAAGTTGTTGAAGCAATCGATACCCTTAAGGGGCACGGTCCAAAGGATTTTAGCTCTCTGTGTCGAGTAATCGCGGGTCAGATGCTTGTAGCCGGTGGGATGAAAAATGAGGCAGACGCATTGAGGACTGTCGATAGACTGATACTCTCCGGTGAAGCATTGAGTAAATTCGATGAGTTTGTTTACGCTCAAGGAGGTCCAGAAGGATTTTCCGAAAGTTATGCAGCTCATTTCAAAGAGGCCGCAATTGTTGAGGAAGTCAGGGCGAGTGTAAGCGGATATGTACAGTCAGTTGATGCGGAATCGATTGGACTGATTTGTATGAGGTTGGGAGCTGGAAGAGAACGAAAGGAAGACGTTATTGACCCATCGGTAGGAGTAAGAATCTTGAAAAGAATTGGTGATAGGGTCGAGAAAGATGAAGTTATCGCAGTTATTTACGCAAACGACAGAAGAAGTGTCGATAATGAGGCTAGGAAGCTTGTTGATAGCTTTGCTATTTCAAAGCAGAGGACATCTCCTCCTCCAATAGTCCACGAAGTTATCTAAGGAGTGCAGTATATGAAACGCATTATCTTTATTTGTTTTCTTCTCATTTCACTGGTCTTATCAGCAAAGAATCTAATATATCTGGATGAAAGAGGGCAGACGAGGGTCTTTACCAATTCGGTTGTGATTGAAAGATCTATGGATTTTGTGAAGCTTGATATTATCGGTGAGCTGATAAGAGGAGTAGTTGTCTCTCAATCACTTCGTCAGGAAGAGACAATAATGATTCTTCCTTCGGGTATAATCGTCTCTCTATCTCACGAGACAAAAAGAGCAACCGTGGAATTTGGAAGTGAATTTGACAACTCGATGATCCTTAAGGATGGCATGGTATACATTAATGCCGAGCTGCTTGCCGCAATTACCGACAAATCCTTCTTCAGCGAGACTGAAGCGCTGATACTTTACGCTCAGCCCGTAACGATAAAAAGCATTGTAAATAGGCCTGAATCTATTTCAGTTACTCTAGATAGAGATGTTTTGCCGGATTTCTTCACTGTCTGGTGGACAGGAAGCGGTTCACTGGTTTTGACGTTGAAGCCAGCTAGAATCGATCCTTTCCTGGATGCAGAAGGAATTACAGTGGCCACGGGAAGGGGGTTTGTAAAGATATCAGTAGAGAAACCCTGGTCAGACGTAGAATATGAGATTACAGGAAGAACCCTCACTCTCATGGGAAAAAGTGGCATAGGGAGAACGATAGAGCAGGAAACGAGCGCGGATTTCAATTTGAATGTTTTTGAATCCTACGCGGGTGGTCAGAAATTCGCTATGTCTTACCTTGAAATGATCGGCTCCAGCTTTTCTTTTGAGATTCAGCTTGCGAACAATGGTATTGGTGGCCTTGAAAAGGCAACTGATCTTCTGCGAGAAAGCGGTTCAGAGATCATGATAAACGGTGGTTACTTCGACCAGAATCAAAACCTCCCCATTGGTTTTCTTGTTCGAAATGGGAAAGTATTAGGTCTTCCAAGCTTGGGAAGACCGGCTGTGTATTTCACTGAAGATGGAAAAACATATGTTGCGAGGATGGATATATTATACCTCGCAAAATTCAATGATCGGTTTGTTCAGATTACGGGTGTTAATTCTCCATACAGGGGTGAAGCGGTGCTGTACACCGATGAATACCGTAACAGCATTCCAGAGTTCGATGACTTCACTTATCTGGTAGTAAAGGATGGAAGGATAGTGAAGAAGGGCTTCTCTTCTAAGGTGGAAAAGGATACTGATTTGCTGGTTCTTTCACCATCATCATTGCAGAAAATCGGAGATACTGATTTTATTGGAAGACCAATCTCATTTGAGCTCTTGAATTCATATGGCGTGAAAATCGCCGGAGCGGTTGAGGGTGGACCTATGATAATTCATAATGGGAGACCAGTCACTGATTATGAGCAGAACTACTATTCGGCATCTCTGTTGGATGTCAGAGCGCCGAGGACGCTTGTTGGAATAAAAGAAACTGGAGAAGTAGTATTCATAGTAATCGATGGATACCAGCATAGTAGCTATGGCTTAACTTTCAAAGAGATGATAGAATTCTTTAAAGACAAGGGATTTGAATCTCTGATGTGTCTTGATGGTGGCAAGTCATCGGTGATGTCTGTGAATGGAGAAATAATCAACTCTCCGTCCTCAGGGGTTCCCTCTCTTCCCGTAATAATAACCGGGTCGCGTAAATAGACTGAAATAGATTTGGAGGTGGTCAGATATGGACAAGATTCCGGTCGATGCCAAAAGAGATATTGCACTCATTGGGCACCACGGATCTGGTAAAACTCAAATTGTTGATGCGATGCTTTTTAACGCAAAGCTTATTGATCGAATAGGCATCCTGGCGACTGATTCTGAAGAAGTCGAAAGAGAGAAGAAAGCAAGTTTCTCAATGGGGGTCACCAGTTTAACCCATAATGATAAGAGAATCTATGTGATCGATACTCCAGGTATGTCGGATTTTTTTGCCGAGACGGCAAATGGAATTTTCGCATCGGAGAATGTTGTTGCGGTCATAAATTCGACTGCTGGGCTTGAGATACAGACTGAAAGGTTCGGTTCGATTGCCAAGGAGCTCGAAAAGGGGATTATTGCATTTTTCAATATGCTTGATAAGGAAAGATCCGGCTACGAAGAGACGCTTTCAGATCTTGCAGATACATTTGAGCGAACCCCAGTTCTTGTGCAGCTTCCGATTGGAACGGAAGCAGATTTTCGAGGGCTAGTAGATTTGGTGAGAATGACGGCCTATGTTTACGATAACGAAGGCTCTTTCAAGGAAGAGGAGATCCCTGCTGATCTGAAGTCGAAGGCCGAAGAGTCTAGAACGAAAATGATCGAGGATATTGTTCAGAACGACGAAGAACTGATGATGAAGTATCTGGAAGGAGAAGAGCTCTCGACAGATGAACTGATTTCCGCCCTTAGAAAAGCCTACCTTGCGAATGACGTAATTCCGGTGCTTCTTGGATCAGCTGGAAAGAACATTGGCGTTTCACAGCTCCTGGACTTTGTGAGTGAAGTTGGAAAGAGGCCTTCAGAAGCTTCTCCAAAGGCGGCAACACTCCTCTCCGGAGAAAAGATTGATGTAGTTCCTACTGAGGAAGAACCTCTTGTTGCCTATATTTTCAAATCTGTTGTCGATCCCTTTGTTGGCAAGCTGACTTTCATGAAAATACTTTCGGGAACATTGAAGCAGGGAGATTCTTTCTATGTTGTTGATCAGGATTCCTCCGAAAAGGTAGGACACGTCATGCTTCCGGAGGGTATAAAGGAAATTGAAGTAGATGAGGCGACGGTCGGAGATATAGTGAAGCTTAGCAAACTCAAGAAGAGCGCCGCCGGCAATACTGTTGCCCACAAGGATAGGCAGCTGAAGCTTGACTTGCCGGTTATGCCCGAACCTATGATATCAAAGTCTATCCAGCCGAAGTCGAAGGGAGACATAGATAAGATAAGTGGAGGTCTTGCCAGGCTGGCAGAATCCGATCCAACATTTAAGTGGGAAAACGATCCTGAAACGAATGAAACAGTTATCAGCGGTCTTGGTTCGGTACATCTAGATATTATGATCGAGAGGCTAAAGAAACTATTCTCTGTTGATGTGGAAGTTGGAAAGCCAAAGATCGCGTACAGAGAGACAGTAAGAAAGACTATTGAGGCCGAATACAAGCATAAGAAACAAACCGGTGGGCATGGCCAGTATGGGCACGTTCAGATAAAAATTGAGCCGAATGAACGCGGCGGAGGCTTTGAGTTTATAGACAAAATCGTTGGAGGTGTCGTTCCGAAGAACTATATCCCAGCTGTCGAGAAGGGAGTTGTGGAAGCTATGAAGAAAGGTGTTCTCGCTTCATACCCCGTTGTCGACGCAAAAGTAACCCTTTTCTACGGATCATACCACGACGTTGATTCTTCGGATATGTCATTCCAGATAGCTGCAAGACAGGCTTTCAAGAATGGGATGGCAGAAGCAAACCCTGTGATTCTTGAACCTTTGATGGACGTCGAGGTCTTTGTTCCTGAGGAGTCTACTGGAGACATAATGGGTGAAATAACTTCTAGAAGAGGTAGACCAATGGGAATGGAGCCTCAGGGAAAGGGTACTTCAAAGGTAGTTGCCCAGGTTCCTCTCGCAGAGATGCTAGACTTTGCGAATAAGCTCAGCTCAATCACGAGTGGCCGCGGATACTTTACCATGAAATTCAGCGGTTATCAGGAGACGCCGCCTGACGTTCAGCAGAAGATCATTGTTGAAAGGCAGAGAGAACTGGAAGAGCAGCAGAAGTAAGATTAAATATGGTACTTGGGCGGGGGATCTCCCCCGCTTTTCTTTGAACGGTAGTTGACCCGTGGATGTCAAAATATTGAGACTTAGGAGGAGCCGAGAAAAAATGCACGTGGGCTATATGACTTATCTTTTGAGATTGTACGGAATAAGTTCCTTAAAGGAGAAAAGAGCCATCATTAAGCCTGTCCTAAATGATCTTCGTAGGAAATTCAATGCTTCAGTCGTTGAGACCGGGAAACATGATTCGAAACAAGAGAGCGAAATCACTGTCTGCATTGTGGCAAACGAAAGAGGTGAACTTGATTCACTCTTTCAATCGGTTTGGCAGCGAATAATCTGGAACGGTCTCGAAGTCTCAGGAGAGGACGGAGAGATCTGGTAATAAATGGAGGTGAAGAATGAAAAAAATTCTAGTCTCGTTATTACTTGTGTTTGTTGCATCAATTTCTCTTTCTCAGCATTTGTATATCTTCAACGGGTTTTCCATCTATTCCGGAGAAGTTGTATTTGAGAATGGGGCCGCAATCATAGAATTACCATATGGAACGGATATTGTACCTGAAAGCCTTTCAGTTTTCGGTGCTCCTGAGAGAACAGAGATAAGATATCTTCCTGCCGATAGCCTAAAGTCCCTATATGAGAGAGAAATAGGAGAATGGATCAAATTCCTCTTTGATGACGGAAGATCGGAAATGCTTGAAGTCGTTTCTGAGTTTCCCGTATTCAGAAATTCATATGGAGAACTACTTTTCAACCCAAAGGGCTCACCTGTTTTCACTGGTGAGTACATTCCAACAGGACAATTTTTGCTCAAGACTCAAGAAAACTACAACGGGCACGCGAAGTTTGCCTATCAAACGATTAATAACAGCTGGACAGCAAGGTACTCTCTATCGCTGGAAGATTTTTCAATGACTGGCCTAATGATTGTTGACTTGGGTGTTGAGCCACCTTCAACAATTACACTTGTATCTTCAACCCCTGGATTTGGCTACTCTGCCAGAGAGAGTTCAAGCAAAATGGCTAATGCATCCTACTCAATATCCCCAACTACCTCCGATGCAGAAACAAGACTTTACGATATTTCAGTCCCGCTGGCTCGTGGAATCAATTATGTTTCATTTCTATCGAGGGTTGTTCAAGGAGAAAAGAGGTTGGTGTTCAGGGCTAACTGGGAAATGAGCAGCTATACGGGTGTTGATATTGATGTTCGCATCAAAGAGGTTCCGGTAGATCTTCCATCTGGTATCATAGATATCTGGAGCGATTCGGTTTACCTGGGCTCGGCAGGAATTGAAAACGTAGCAGAAGGAGAGAGTATTGCACTGGAAAGCATTGCGAAATCTATTGAGATTACTGGTAAGAAAATCTCGGAGACAGTGAAAACTGATAGCACATATAGATACATTAGAAATACATATTACGTGAGAAATCTGTCCGAAGAAACGTCAGCTGTAGAGATCGAGGACTATCTTGGGCAGAATGTAGACCAAATCAGTGTGGGAAATGACGAAAAATTCGAATACGTAAAAACTGAAGGAAAATGGTCGGCAGTTATAATGGTTGGACCCGATCAAATTGAAGAGGTAGAAGTTGATTACAGAGTACGATACGGTAACTAGAGAAGTTCGCATTAAGGCAAAGTCAATGTGCTCGCCGGAAAGATACGAGCATATATTGGGAGTGGAAAGACTCGCAAAGAGAATAAGCAGTTTTCATGGTATCGATTCTTCAGGAGTTGTTCTTGCTGCCGTTTCACATGATATGTTTAGAGACCAAGCAGAAGACGAACTGATGAGACTAGCTATTTTCTTCGGGATTGACACGACTGAAATAGAGAGGGTTGCACCTGTCCTTCTCCACGGAAAAGTTGCTGCGCTTTATCTCAGAGAGGAATACGGAGTAGAGGGCGATGTCTTTCAGGCAGTTTACTGGCACATAAGCGGGATTCCAGGTATGAGTACAACAGGAAAGATTCTGATGATTTCAGATATTGGTGAAGAAGGAAGAGCCTTTTCCGAAGCCCTTCATATTCGCGAAACTGCAGAAGTAGATCTAGAAAAAACATTTGTTGACGTGATAAGATTGAAAATAACATGGGCCGTTAAGTCGGGCAGTCTCTTGCTTCCCGAGACTGTGTGGATATGGAATGAATTACATGGAGGTGCCAGTCATGTCTTTAATTAAGCCCAAGAGACGACGTGGTCCAAAGCTGTTGTGGCTAATTCTGGTGATAGTACTCGTCGTTGTAGCGGGTGCAGGTTATGTGTATTTTATAGTGAATGGGGTCAATAACAGCGATGAGATGAAGGCAGAGTATGTAGATTATCTCTTCTACTGGCAGTCCGCGGACGATCCTCTTTATTACTATGTAAGGACTACGACTGTGGGCAGAACATCTCTGGTGATATTCCCGGTTTTTGCCACAATTGAGAACTCGAAAGAGGTTCTAGATCCGCAACTTGGAGCAGATGCCGTTGGAGCGGTTCAGAGCTGGCTTGGTACTGCAGGTGATTTCTCTTACTACGTCAATTTCACTCCCGACTTGATCGATGCTCTTTCTTCGAAACTAGGGGTCGATGCTTCGAATCCTATTGAACTCATTGACGCTATGGCTTTGCGAGGGTTTAAGTTATTTGATTACTGGAAGATCAATGGGTTCACTCAGACCGTTAAGAAGTACGACAGTGCCTCTATATTGACGTCTGAAGGAATCGCTGTTCTACTGAGACGTCTTGGGAATTCATCGAGGATGACCTATAAGCTGGAAACATTAACTGAGTTCCCGATGAAAATCTCAGTGGGAGTTGGAGGCGAAACTGTTTCAAGACTGTATCTCAAACCTGATTCACTGGAGACAGTAAAGAAGGCACTGGCAGACTAATGAAGTCTGTTCATCTTTTACTTGTGGCTTTGACTGTGCTACAAGTGTTTCTCTTTTTCTTTCTGGCTTTTCTGATTTTCAGGGACGCTTATTACTCTTTCTCGGAAAGAGATCTTGCTACAGAGAGTTTCCTGGTCGTAGGAATAGATTCCGGCGGAAACTCAAGGGACGCAGTTGGTGGAAGAACAGATTATATCTCGATTGTATATTTTCGCACTTCCGGGGGCCTCTTGTTGAAGAGCATCCCCAGAGACACTGTAGTAACTTACAGATCGGAGAAGAGAAAGATCAATTCTCTCTACAACTCCTTCGGGATAGAGGCGCTTATCGAGGAAGTGGAAAAGCTTACCGGTAGAACGATAACGGGTTCCGTTGTTGTTGATTTCAATACTGTGACCGAAATAACGACGTTTACCGGTCCTATTCGTGTTGAAGTTACCTCTCCGATGCATCACGATGATTTCCAACAGGGCCTTCATATACATTTCGAAGCTGGCACTCATTTTCTAGAAGGTGAAGATCTGCTGAAATTTCTTCGCTACAGAGGCTCAGATTCGGGTGACCTTGGTCGGATCGATAGACAGAAACGAGTGCTGGAACAGCTAATCCGAAATCTTGTTAGTGCAGGGCCGTCGAAGATAATAGAAATGATAGATTTCGTGCTTGAAAAGACAGATATCAGCGTAGACAAGAAGACTCTCACCGACTTTGCAGTTGGTTTCTTTACAGGTAAGAAGTCTGTAAGTTTTACACAGATAGATTACTACATCGATGATGAGGGTCAGATAGTTCCGACCGGTCCCGGCAGCGATGAACCTGAAGCAGTCGAAATAGAAAGCAAGTCACCGAAGATTCTAGTGATAAACAATATTCCCGACTATGCGGAAAGATTTGGAGATTTCGCCGAAATAATAAAAAATCAGTGGCTTGCTAAGGCAGGAGTGAAAGTAGATGCCACGGGTCTTGTACCAAATATATCCGGCATTGAAAATCGAGATACATATCTATTCATAAATTCGAAAGACTCAGAAATTAGAGAGCTCTTCTCAAAGGCGCATATCTATCACAGGCCCTTTGTAATATTGACTTCCAGCTTCGGAGGACTTGATTATTACTATGCGCTGATAGATTCCCTGTCAGAGAATAGATTCTATCCGGCTAAGTATGATGCTTATGTTTTGCTTGGAGTAGGAGGAAGGTAAGTAGATGAGAAGCATTTTCAGGGATTTCACTTATGATTACTTCGGCATGCTGAGCTATCCGAAGGAAAGATGGCTCGACTTCTGGTCAGGCTACAGAGAGAAGCACCCGAGAGTCTTAGAAGAGTACATGTTCAAGAATAATCTTGACGAAGATGAACTTGCTCTTTCACTGGACAAACTCGAAAGGCGAGAGATTGACAGACTGTCTCAATATTGGGAGATTCAGGGGCCTGTTGAGAAATCCAGAGTTCTGAAGGAACTCGGCAAGATGTCTTCTCAGCTCCATCTTGAAAGAGAGGATTTTGTGATCCATATCCTGGGCGCCCTTGGAAGACAGCAACATCTCATAGTTCCAACATCCAGAGGAAATGTGGTTATGATAGATCTCCTATTTTGCTGGAAAGAGGAGAGCATAAAGGATTTCTTAAGTGTCGTGATGGCAGCCCTGAAGGATTTCGTCGATTATTCGAGGGCTAATGTGCGTCATACTATGGACAGTGGAGAGCGATCCGAGAGATTTGACCTGATACTTGATTTGATCGGCAGAGAAATCAAAGGTCTTTCTTTCAATGATAGGATGAGCATGATCTCGAGTCTCCTGGACAAGTATGTCGATTACTACAACTGGACTGGCTTTTATCTCGTTAATGAAGATAGATCGCTTGCTTTAGGACCTTACGTTGGAGAACCCACAGAACATGTGAAAATAGCCTTTGGAAGTGGAATTTGCGGACAAGCCGCAGAAACCAGAAAGGTTTTCCTAGTGCCTGATGTGTCAAAAGAGAACAACTATCTCTCATGCAGTGCGAAGACGAAGGCTGAGATCGTGCTACCTTTAATAGTTGATGGAAAGGTGATAGGTGAACTGGATATTGACAGTCATTTTCAGAATAGTTTCGACCACCTAGATGAGGAATTTCTCGAAAAAGTATGTGGACTCCTGATCGCAGGCTGAAAATGGCTAATATTGGGCTGTATAGTATTGTAACTTTATTAAACTATAAATGACATTGTATCTTTGGCATTCCTTCATAGTTTCGATGCTACAATAACTTGATTATTTTATAGGAGGGATGCCGTAGTGCACATTACCCCTGAGGTTAGGAAGGCCGCAAGAGAAATAAAGACACCATTCTTGATAATGGATATGGATTACGTTAGAAACAATTATTTCGACATTGTAAGCCATGTTAGGAATGTCCAGGTGTTTTACGCGGTTAAAGCGAATTCACACCCCAGGATTATCGAGACTCTTCGGGATCTCGGCAGCAATTTCGATGTAGCTTCACGCGGTGAGATTGAGAAGCTTCTGGCATTGGGTATAAGCCCCGAAAGAATGAGTTTTGGAAACACCATTAAGAAAGTGGAGGATATTGCATACGCCTATTCAGCTGGAATAGACTACTATGCTGTCGACTCGGAAATGGAAGTGGAGAAAATTGCCGCTCACGCTCCCGGAAGTAGGGTCTACGGGAGAATCGCTACCAGTGGCGGCGATTGTGACTGGCCCCTCTCAAGGAAGTTTGGAACGGATGTTGGACATGTAATCTCTATTATGGAATACGCTGATCAGCTCGGCCTAGACGCTTATGGCGTTAGCTTTCATGTAGGTTCTCAGAACTACAACGTGAATAGCTGGGACGAAGCAATAAAGGATGCTTCGGAGGTCTTCAAGACTCTCCGTGCCAAGAATATTAACCTGCGTATGCTTAATCTTGGCGGAGGCATGCCGGTTAAGCATGTAAGAGAAATCAAGTCAGTAAAGTCTTACGGCGATATTATAAACAGAGCTTTGGACAAGTACATGTCTTTTGTTCCTGATCTTGAGCTATTCATTGAACCAGGCAGGTCTATGGTTGGAAATTCGGCAATTCTCGTCAGTCAGGTGATCCTTCGCAGCAAGAAGGGCAGTGAAGATTGGGTGTATATCGACGCCGGTGTTTTTCACGGCCTCACGGAAACAATAGAAGGTTTCAGGTATGAAGTTCTTACAGAAGGAAAAGTCGATGATACTAAGATTTCCTTTCATCTGGCGGGACCCACATGTGATTCGGTAGATACGATTTACCACGATATAGACCTACCGAAGAACATTGGTTACGGAGACATACTGTACTTCATTAATGCAGGCGCCTATACAACTGAGTATGCAACGAATTTCAACGGTATTGATGCTCCAAGAGTACTATTCGTGGAAGACTTCATAGATGCCGAAATGCCTATAGAAGGAGACTTCATGGAATAAAAAGAGCCCCGAATAGGGGCTCTTTTTAATTTACAGGAACCTTCTCAGTCTTTCGAACTCCTCTTGAGAGAGAAGGTCCCTTTTATACAGTTCCCAGAGAACTTTGGAGGCTATCTCCTGGTCCTTGAGACTGCTTAATTCACTTCTTAGCTGGGCAATTCTAATAGTCCTCTCCTCAGAACTACTACCTTTCATGTCGCTAAGGACCGGTATATACTTGACTAGAATGTCTCGCGAGGCTTCTTCCGGGGTCTTTTCCTTCACTCTTGTGTAGACTCTTCTAGATCGACCAAACCTTGCGTATGCCGGCTTGGCAAACCAGCCTATTATAGCTCCGACAACAAGACCTCCTATGTGAGCTGCGTTACTTATTCCGGGAATGCTGAATCCTAGAAAGAGGTTGATCAGTATAATCGGTAGCAAGGAGTATCCAGTAATAGACCGAAGAATTACAGGAGTGTCTTTTTTCAACCCAAGAGTGAACAGTATTCCAACCAGACCAAAAATCGCACTGCTCGAGCCTATTGTGAATGCGTTAGAAAAGGTTGCGGCGCTAAGACTTCCACCTATTCCAGTAACAAAATAGAATATAAGATACCACTTTGTTCCATAAACCCCTTCGACTACGTGTCCGAGCTGGAAAAGCGCCCACATATTGAAAAGAATGTGCATCAAATTGCCATGGAGAAAGAGGGCAGTTAGAGGAGTATATATCAGACCGTTTGAAAGAGCAAATCTGCTTACGCCTCCATAGACTGTTATAAGATCACGGTAGCTTATTCCTTGCGGACCCGTGAAAAGCCCCATAAATGCGACAAGAAGATACACGATTACGTTTATGATTATAAGAGTTATTGTTGCACTTCTAAATCGGACCAATTTTCTTCCTCCCGCTAAACTAAGAGTCTTGTTAGTCTGTTAAATTCATTCTCCGTCAACAATTGCTTTGAGAGAAGATCATCAAGAAGTGATCTGGCCTGATCTGATTTCAAGTTGCCAAGATCTTTGAAGAGAGAAGCGATAATCTCCTTTCTCTCATCGCTTTCTTCAGAAGAAGCTAGACTGCTTGAGTACTTCTCAAGAATCTCTTCGCTTCTGGATTTTGATGGTCGTTCTTCCTTTTCCTTCTTAATATTCTTCGCTTTTTCTTTGAATGACTCTTCGAGCTCATCCAGCTTCTTCTCAATCTGATTATGGAACCTCTGTATTGCGGCCAACCTATATCTCATGAACCAGCTGAATAGACCGTAAGTGATAAGAGTGAAGACCACCATTATAATTACAGAAAGTGGCTTGAGTATCAAGACAGGTATATTTCTTTGTTTACTCTCGAGTGACTGAATCTTCATCTCATCGTTGTACAACATTGTTATCAGCTTCCCGTAAAGAAGAATGGACGCTATCCCTGTTATGAAGAACAACCAGCTTGAGAGGACATACCCACTACCCAGCAAGGTGATCAGCTCTTCCATGCTCATATTATCAAGACTTATATCGATGTTCTCAATAATTGCCTTAATGATGTATAGACCGGCAAAATTCATTGTTAAGTATGAAGCCGAGTAAAGAATTACCCAGATTCGAGAATTGCTTGCGATTCTCTGCTCCGCAGAATTTTGAGGTTTCACGTAACCTTTTCTCTTCATGTTGGCAAGATGACGATCGCGGTTCCATGCGAGAATATACCAGATGTAGAGACTCATGGTCATTCCAACTACCGACATCGTCATTGATACCGTAGCACTCGAGAAAAAAATCGAGGCGTAAGTCAAAAAGCCGCCCAAAAAGAAAATATAAGGTGGAAGTCTTATCAATCCCTTCCCACCATCTCTTTCGTAAGATCAACTGTAATCGATTCGGATTTTCTATATGTAACCATTCCTGGTTTAGCTCCTTTTGGTTTTTTTACGTTTCGCACTTCAGTATGTGTTACATCTACCTTTCCAGATTGCCTTCCCCTGGAATACTTTGCTGCAAGGAGAGAGCCATAGAAAATAGCGTCTGGAGTGATCTCTCTTCCCGCTTTTTTAAGTATAACATGTGCTCCGGGAATGCCTCTTGCATGAAACCAGATATCATCCTTTGAGGCCTTCTTAGTGATTTCATCGTTTTCAATGTTGTTCCTTCCAACGAGAAATCTAAACCCGTCTCTTTCGAAGACCCTTGGGCCAGATTTCTGTGACCTCTTTTTTCTCTTCTTGTCTATCTTGTCCTTTCTTTTTATGCCGGCTTCTTCCAGTTCACAAGAGAACTCCCGAATGTCTTCCAGTGATTCTGCCTGAAGAACCATTTCCTTTAGCTGTTCAAGGTAGTTGCTTTCGTCACGCAGAGTTCTTAGCCTTCTCTTTAGTTGTATCTCCTTGCGCATGGACTTGCTGTAATACTTGAAGAAAAGCTGGGCGTTTTCCGATGGCGTTAGCCTACTGTCCAGAGATATTTCGACTTTTTTTCCTGTTTCCCAGTCCTCAAGTTCCACCGTTTCTTTTCTTTCTCTTAGTTTGTATAGATTTGCGGTAATAAGCTCTCCATATTTTCTGAATTCCTTGTAATTCTCGACTTCCGACAGTTCCGTCTCTAGCTTATCGATAAGCTTGAAAAGGCGTTTGGACGATTTGTCAATCTTCCTTGCTATTGACAGTTTTCTCCTCTCAACCTCTGTCTCCGCACCTGAAGATCGTATTGCTCGTCTAATAGCTTCCGAGGCTCCTACCTTTTCGCAACGGCCTTTATGATCGAGAGGTACGGGTGAGATTTCAACTCCCTTTGCTCCTTCAATCACAAAAAGCGATTTTCCGTCGGTGTACCGAGAAAGGCTCATAAGGAATTCTGCAACTTCATCAAGACGTTCTTCCCGTAGACCGACTGGAACAACATCTTCAGTCTGCAAAAAGCCCACGATATTTTCTGCGGTTGCTCTCGAAAAGCCTGTAAACGACTTCATTGTTGCTTTTGAAAGTATATCTGTTGATTGAAGGAGCGTTGAGACAATCTTGTCTTTAGACATGTCTCTAAGAGATTTCCCTGGACATTCTGGCGGATAATACTCCAGATTTCTGGCGAGAGTTCTCTTTGAGCTGATCATCTCTCTGAATACCTGTAGTATTCTATTCTCCTCGTCAAGTATCATGATGTTAGAACCTGGTCCAATGAATTCTGCGATTACTGAGTATCTGTTTCTTTCTCCAAAGGCATCTCTACCTTCAAAATCCAATCTTGTTATTCTATCCATATCTATTTGAACGATTTCCGTCAGAAAGAAGCCGTTGATGTGTCTTCTCAAAAAGAGACTGAATGGAGTCTCAATCGATTGAGAATTCTGATTTCTATTGTTCTCAATTATATAGGGCGATGATGGATCGATAGAGATTTCAATCCCCCTTTTCGAGAATTTGAAGAAGAACTCGCTTCTACCTATCTGATATATCTGTCTCAGTTGTTGACCGGGGAGATCTGATATCTCTGCCAAGACTCTCTGGAGAATCAGTCCATCGAACACCATTTCTCATTCAGCTCCTCTGAACTAACAAAACTGTATCTTCCCTTGTAACCCTCAAAAAGAGAAAAGATGGCCGAGCCAGAACCAGTCATCATTGTCTTAATAGCGCCGCGGTTCTTATTAACGAGCATTGAGTGGCAATCTCTTATCTCGGGAAAGCGGTCGAACACGGATTTTTCAAACGTATTGTAAGACATACGCTTCACAGCTTCAGTGTCATGACACTTTAGAGCAAGGTAATATTTCTGGGGTATTTCAAAATCGAGATGAAGATCAGGGTTATCTTCATCTATAAACCCGTAAGCAAGGGGAGTCGAGACCCCAATTACGGGTAAGGCAAGTTCAACTGAGTATCCCGAGACGTCACCGGGGAAACTCAAGATTTCTCCCCTTCCTGTAGCTATCGCCGTTCCTCCTCTGAGAAAGAAAGTTACGTCGCTGCCAACATCTGAGGCGATTCTGGAGACTCGCTTTCCAGCAATCTTGAAAACCTCTGCAAAGTACTTCAGGAGTGCTGCAGCATTCGAACTTCCCCCACCCAGTCCCGCGCCTGAGGGGATTCTCTTCCGCAATTCCAGACCAACCTCGATTCTCCGGCCTATCTCACTCTCTATTTGTGAAATGACTTTACGAAGAGTGTTCTCCTGATCCCAGCGGAGAGACGTATTGCATTTGAAGTAGAACTTGCTCGTGTCGTGTTTTATGAACAACTCATCGTACAAATTTATTGTTTGGAAGACAGTGTTGATCTCGTGGAATCCGTCACTTCTCCTCTTACCTACCGCAAGGTAAAGGTTAATTTTTGCCGGGCACATCAGTTTAACAGAAGATAGTCCAGAACTATTTGAGACCATGTTTCCATATTCTCCCTGTATTCTGAAAGAATTTTCATTTCAGCCATTGCACCAGTAAATTTTTCCTTTTCATTCAAGCCGTTGAAATCCACTTCGGCTATATATACTACACCAATGTGGACCCTACTTACAGCAGTATGTAGATCATTCAGAATTCCTAAATAATCCATGCTGTGGATTTTCACGGATACTTCTTCGCGGATTTCACGCTGGAATCCGTTCTCAAAGGCCTCCCATGGAAGCTTTCCATCCTCGGGATTTATGTGTCCACCCACTCCAATCGAATATAGTTCATGAAGACGAGCTTCTCCCTGTTTTTTTGTTCTCTTCATGAGAAGATACTCGTCTCGATTCCTGAAAACCGCGTACGGTATGATCTGCCTCATCGATTCATCGTTTTCGGCTTCAGAGCGACGTACAAACCTTCCGAATCTCTCGACTCGCATCTTTATCTCATCTAAAGGAAAAGCCAGCAACCCGTTGCGGGTTGCCAGCTCTCCTAGACACTCAACATCGACTACGAGAACTCTTTCTTCCAAATCTCTCTCCTTGCTTTCTACCAGGCTGTTTCCGGGTATAAAATCATGGCCGATCCTTTGAAAGCGACAATAGATACCTGCTCGCCATATTCAGAAAGGGTGCCGGTTTTCTCGACAGCAATAACGCCAAAATAATAGTTTTCATCCCACAGATGTTTAGAAGGTCCAACAATACTCGTCTCGTTGAACGAAAAGTCTACGAAAGTTCCCACGGCTTCTTCTTCGAACTCATCAGAAGAAGCGGTGTAGTAGTTGTTAATTCTTACCAAATGAGTTGCGAGATTGTCAGTCCGTCGCGCTCTGAACAGCCAAAGGTCATCTGTAAAACGATCAATATTCTCAACGCTTACCTTCCAAGCCGATGCTCTCCATCCAATGAAGTTTGTCGGCTGGATCCTAATTTTCCAGTCCGAAGCGACAGGCTCAGTGTTCAAAATCGTGTTCATCTGGCTGGATGTGTAGAGGTTGCTTGGTAGTTTAGTCCAGGCCTGGAAGAATACCTCACCGCCGTTGTATATTTCGCTCTTTGAGCCAGGAGCGATTCCAAATAGAAGTCTTTGTGCAAAGGGATCAAATCCAACTGCCGCCTCCAGGAATCCTTCTCTGTATCTTACAAAAGTGGGAATCCTGGTGTTCGAAAAGTCATAGCTGTTGAACCAGCTTGACGGCTGACTGAATGAGGCACCGATTTCTTCAAATACCTCGACGAGAACGGGTGTCTTCGGTGAGTAAGTTATGTATCGTGTTTGTTCGACATATCCGCCTTCAAAATTTGTCCTTACCGTTATCCTGACTTCACCAGTTTCCGGTACTGTAGGTAAATATACGATCGCTGTATTGTTTTCCTTCTGCTTCAGATTCTGAGAAGTGATATTGACCCAACCCCCCTGGTCCTTTTCGAGCTTCCAAACGTAACTAGAAGTTGGGGTGAAATTCAAGGGTTCTACTTTAACCATAATCGGTTCACCTGGTTCTCTATTGGCCTCCTGTACTGAGAAAATCAATATAGGAATTCGAAAACACGAAGCCAAAGAAAACACAATTATAACGAGCACGCCCAGCATTACGAACAGCTTTGTTCTTTTCATTTCTATCCCCTCCCTTTCAGGTATTCCCTGACAAATTCATCTTCCTTATCTTTTTCGAGACCGTCCAGTCTTGCACAGAATAGTTCGTCTAGAACATTTCTTATCTCGGGGCCTTCCCTCATGCCGTATCTGGTCTTAAGTACATTTCCATTGATCGATAATTTCGTGTCATTCAGTTTCTTCATATAGGCCAGGAACAGCAAATCCTCTTGTTCATCAAGATGACTGTCGACGAAGTTAAGCGTTTCAGGCTTGTCCGTCTTCAGAAATCTATAGAATTGAGAAGGAGTCTTGGGCTTCTCATTAACTATTATACCTGCAGTGAGTACTGCATCATTAAGCCTGTCGAGATAGTTTTTTGGCAAACCATAACGTGCTGTGCACCATTCAATGGATTTGGAGTCACTCTTTCTAAGGATTATCATTAGAAGTGTGTAGAAGATCCTGTCTTCTCCAACTAGCAAAGCGTTTCTCTCTCTTCGAAGGAAATAGCGCTGGAGTTTGATGTCTGTATCTCTATCGAATTCCGTATCGGGGAAAAGCTTCTCCATAACTCCCAGGCTGGCAAGCCTTCTCAAGGCCTTAAGTGGAAGCGGCTCTTCAATTGCTTTGCTCAATTCGTCTCTCAGTCTCTGACCTGTTACTCTATCGAGATATCCTTCAGCTGCGCATTGTTTTAGCAACTCGGCGGTTCTTACTTCTATTTCGAACCCAAAGCGCTGTTCAAATCTTACCGCTCTGAGGATTCTTGTCGGGTCCTCGATGAAGCTTAAAGGGTGGAGTGCTCTTATAATCCCTTTTGAAAGGTCTTTTCTCGATCCAAAGAAATCGATGAGAATTCCGAAATCCTCCTGATTCAGTTTTATGGCCATAGCATTTATGGAAAAATCTCTCCTGTAAAGATCCTTCTTTATCGTGCTCATTTCGACCTCGGGAAGAATCGCCGGTTTCTTGTAGTATTCAGTTCTCGCCGTCGCAACGTCAATCCGCAAACCATCGTTGAAGAACATCGAACTTGCGAGAAATTCCCTGTGTTCGACGATCTTGATGTTGAAATACCTTTTGAAGGTCTTTGCAAAGATATTGGCATTACCTTCAACCACGATGTCTAGATCTAGATTCTTTTTCTTCAACAGGAGATCTCTCACAAATCCTCCAACGATATAAGTTGGCATACTGAGCTCGCTCCCAACTGCCCCGAGAAACCTGAGCATAGTGACTATGCGTTTTTCTACGCGTTCCTCTATTAAATCTTCTAAGGGGAGTTTCGTATAGTTCTGATCACTGCTCTTTTCGCCGGGATCGCTTATCCTTCTTCTTCCAAAAGTGCTCTTCAGGAGATCAGTTCGTGTCACTATTCCGCTCAGGATACCGCCGTCGAGAATTAGGATTGCAGTTGTATCGTTCTCCACCATCTTATCGGTTACCGCCTGAACTGAATCATCTGCAGATGCCGTCACAAAGAAACGGTCCATCACTTCAATTATTCTTCTCGCTGCCAGGCCGTGTCTAACAGCTTTTTCTGTATTCCTGTATTTTGCTATACCTACAAGCTT
Organism: Kosmotogaceae bacterium; assembly: GCA_016933635.1. Taxonomy (GTDB): domain Bacteria; phylum Thermotogota; class Thermotogae; order Petrotogales; family Kosmotogaceae; genus Mesotoga. The sequence continues at coordinate 9,321 of JAFGAP010000074.1, read as the reverse complement.
TTCCTGGTCAACCACTGGCAGAGTGTGATGGCCAGTTCTCTGCATGATCTTGAAGACATCTTCAACCTTCATTTCTGCAAGAGCGGTTCTCACAGGTGAAGACATAATATCTCTCACCTTAATGAGGCGTTCAATATTGTTTTCGAAGTTTCTTACGATTTTTTCTTCGGCTTCTTTTGATGTGCAGTTTTCAAAGTAACCAAGAGTGTATGATCCGCCACTGTTTCTCTGCACACTATCGAGCTCGGCAGTGTCGAGATTCATGTATTTAGATCTTAGGGTGTAATATACTCTATTGTTGGTTTCGAGAAGGACCACCAGATTCTCTACTCCGAGAAAGGACCAGAGCTTTTCCACTACGAGGCTAAACCCCCCCGGCAGAAACTCTCTTTTTGCAGATGCGATGTTGATCTCTACACCTCTGATCGATGTCCTTCTCAGACCCAAGATCAATGATTCTATTAGCCTCTGCTGTGAAGCGCTAAGCTTGTAACCCGAGTAGATTCCAAGATCGTCCGGCCGTGCGCCTAGATCGATAAGCCAGGCGGCAGTACTAAGATCTTGTGCTCTGGTGGAGGCATGAGTGAAATTTCCAGTTTCCCTGTAGATTGCTGTCGCAAATAGGGTTGCCTCATTTCTAGATATTTCTTTCTTCTTTTTCCTCAACTGATTGCACATGAGAGTGGTGCATGCTCCAAGATCCTTGAAGATTCCCTTTTGCGCTTCACTCAAGCTTGTCTTGTGATGGTCGTAAAACTTCACGTCGGTACTTCTTTCGATAGATTGTTTAAGCAAAGCGGGAATCCTCTTTATATCAGATGTATCGACGATTATTAAAGAGGAGAGATTGGAAATCCGTAATTCATTTACATAATAGAATGAAAGCAACAGGCTTTTAGAGGATAAAAAGCGCTTCAGTGCTGGAACAAGCTGTCCACCAAACACAATCATGTGGTCGGGAAATATCTTCTGCGCAGCCACAGCGGATGCAAATGCATCGAAATCGGGATTACGATGTGTCGTTATTACCTTCAAAAATTCTCCACCTCTTAAGTTTCTCGTAAAGCGTACTCTTACTTATCTGGAGTATAGAAGCCGCCTTTGTTTTGTTTCCGTTCTGTCGATCTATCAACCAGCTGATGTATCGTTTTTCCAATTCATCTAGGGAGACCTCTCCAAATTTGAAATCATCCTCATTTGCTCGCTCCGCTTCAGGAAGAGCCGAGATCGACACACAGTCAAAACTGCCATTGACCGCAAGAATTGATAAAAGTCTATTCCGCAGCTCGCGAATGTTTCCGGGCCAATCATAGTCTTTCATCTTATTCACGAAATCCTCTGGAATAGTGGGCGTCTTCTTCATTCCAAGCTCCTCACATAGCCTCGGTAAAAAGTGATGGATTAGAACCGGGATATCCTCACGCTTTTCTCTTAACGGATCTATCTTAATCTTCACGACATTCAATCTGTAGTAAAGATCGTTCCTGAAATCACCTTTCGAAACTTCTGCCTCAAGATCTCTATTTGTTGCTGCGATTACTCGTAGATCAAGCTTCCGGGATGTGGTGCCCCCAAGCCTCTGGCTAGAGGATGTTTCAAGAACCCTCAGAAGCTTTACCTGCATAGTAAGAGGCATTTCGGATATTTCGTCAAGGAAGAGTGTTCCGCGATGGGACTCTTCTATCAGTCCCGGTTTTGAATTCATTGCACCTGTAAAGGAACCCTTTTCGTAGCCGAAAAGCTCGCTTTCAAAAAGATTTTCCGGTATTGCACCGCAGTTTATGGGAACGAACTTTCCTCTTCCGCTTTTTTGGTGGATAGATCTAGCGATCACTTCCTTGCCCGTTCCACTTTCTCCTTCAAGAAGCACCGTGACTTTCTTTGGTGCAATTGTTGCAACCATTTGCTTCAGCTCAAGAATATTCTTGCTCTTTCCGATTATCTCTACTGAGGGTTCAGTAGTTACCAAATTGGCCAGGCTATCCCTTTCTCTGGAAACCTCCGAGAACTCAATTGCCCTCTTGACTTCGAGAAGCGCATGGTTAAGATCGAAGGGCTTCTCCAGAAAATTGAAAGCACCCTTTCTAACTGCATCTATTGCCGTGTTTATATCTCCATGAGCTGAGACAACTATTACTGGCGAATTGAGTGCGGCTTCAGAAATTACATCTAGCCCCGATCCATCGGGAAGTCTCACGTCGAGTATCAAACAATCGAATACCTCTTCAGAGATCTGCTTCAGCGTCTGCTCGAGATTGTAGACTTGAATTACTTCATACCCCTCTTCTTCCAGTGCAGCGCCCAGGAGACCGTTAAAGGCCAGATCATCGTCAACCAGAAGAACTTTACGCTTCATCTAATTGCCTCCTGAAGGTCAATACAAATACTGTTCCCTTTTCTCTTACACTTCTCATTTTCAATCTTACATCGTTCTCCTCGCAGAAATTGTGGACTAGGTACAGTCCAAGCCCCGATCCCTCGGTCTTTGTTGAAAAGAAAGGCTTGAATACTTTCTGCAAATTGGTCGGGTCGATTCCCTTTCCCGTATCGGCAACAATCAATGTCAAGTATTCTCTTGATGCTCGAACTTTTGCGATAATTGAGGTTTCTGAAGGCAGACCGGCTTCGACGGCATTCATGAAGAGGTTCTTGATTACATTCTCAAGCCTTCCGCGCTGCGCCAAGACCAGCCCTTTTTCGAGTGAGATGATCCTGAATTGAATCTTTCTTTCGTGAAAGATAGAGGACATGAAGGTTGCGACTTTCATAACCTGCTCAGAAAGATCGACCATGTCGAATTCCTCTCCATACCTAAAAATCTGTAAGATTCCACCTACCCTGCTCTGAAAGGCATTTAGCTCCTTTTCAAGCGTATCTATGTATTCTGGTTTCCCTGTTCTCCTGTAGAGATCAAGCGCAAGCCTAACGTTTGCCAGCGGCTGCTTGAGACCATGAGCGAGATCGGCTACTGTCTGTGCATCTACAGCGTATCTTCTCGTTTTTTCCAGAAGCTGTTTTGTCTTCCATTGACTGGTCTTGTCGGTAAGAGTTAGCAGATAACCGCTTTTCTGTTTCTGGACAACCGACACTAGGTATCGCTTGCCAAGTTTCTTGCTATAGACTTCATACTGCCCCTCTTGAAGCGGAAAGATTATACCGGTCCTTCTTGTAAATCTATCTATCCGGAGATATCTTCCTTGTTGGCTACCGTAAGAGAAGCTCTTAGTGAACGCGTCATTGACGAGATCGAAATTTCCGTTCTCGTCCACTGAAGCGACGGAAATCTCCAGGGTGTTCAGAAGCTCTGAATAATCCCTATACAATCTTTCGTAATAATTTCTCTCCTCTTCAACCTGTATTGAAAGACTCCTGTAGAAGCCGTAAATCTGATTGAATTGCCCTTCAAGCTCTCCGATCGATTTCCTTTCGCCTGTCTGTACTAACCTAACCAGCCTCTCCAACTGCCTTACCAGAGAGAAATAGACGGATGCGATCGCTGCAAGAGAAAGAAGAGCAATTAGCAGTATTCTCTCAAGACTGAACCCCTCAATGAGAGAATATATGAGTCCCGTTCCCAGCACTATACCGCCAACAATGTAATGGTAGCCGGGTTTGAAAAGGCCTCCGTCAAGTTTTAACAATTGTAATGGGTTCCCCTTCTACAATGCTGAGGAGTTCCCGGGCACTTCCCTTGTTCACGGTGATTTCTAGGAAGCCGCTTGAATCGAAATGAGCAAGCAAGTTTCCGGGATTCACATCGTAATAAGTATTCCCGAACGTGGCCTTAAAAGGTTTTCTGCCTTTTCCAATTTCAAGAACTTCCCCTTCTTCAAGGTCATTGGCGAGAGCCTCAGGGATATTTGTCTCCAGGTTACCAAAATTATCATAGAAAGCAGCTTCTCCAAAGAGCACATTTCCTTCTCGCACAGGTCTCTTGTATTTAAGATATTCGAAGCTCATCAGTCTAGAACCGAGTTTTGCTGGTTCTACGCCCACATCTACATGGGCGGCAACGGGCGCGAAAATGTCTCTTCCATGGAAGCTCCGGGAATTCCCTCTGTGGTACTCTCTATTCTCCAGCTCTCGTATTTCGTGGATTCCGTACTCTTCCGCCACAAGTGTGAACAAACCATTGTCCGGCCCAACAAGGCGTCTCCCGTCCTTCAAAGTCATCATTATTGGCTTTCTCGATGTCCCTACCCCCGGATCTACAACTGCGAGAAAGACCGCATCTGCAGGAAGATCCTTTATTGCCCTTTGCAAGACATAAGCACCATGTCTTATGCTGTAAGGTCTGATATCATGACATATATCTATTATTTCCACCTTTCTATTTATCTCTCTCATTACGACTTTGGTTACACCGACATAGTAGCTGTTTGATCCCCAGTCAGTAAGAAAAGCAATCACGTTAATCCCTCCATTTGCCAACGATTGAAGAAAACACTCTTTCGATACAATTTGACTTGACCCAGTATAGATTCGAATCTATTTTGCAGTCCGAAGCGCCAAAACCAGGAACAGCAATACAGTAGTTTGAGATCAAATCTGAAAGCTCCTCTTCTCTGCTTGTCATTGCCGGAAGAAGTAGAACTGCAAGAACTTCTGCCTTCTCTCTAAGGAAGTCAATATGCCAGTGCTTCTTCTTTTCTTCCAAGAGGTGTCTCTTAACCCTTTCCGTTAGTGAGTTCATTGCCGATCCGACATATAGGTAATGTCCCGACTCAAGATGCCACTTCTTTTTGCTGGAAGACACCTCTGCCGGCTCGCTGAGAAAAAGCAAGACAATGTAATCACCCTTATTGTAATCCATAATGTAGATATTATACGACAGCAATCCTGTCAGAAACCATTTGCTCTGAAATGAAAAGGTTCACAATGTATAATTTGTTGAGGTGATTCCCTTGGCTAAAGTTGTGGTTAACACCGTGAGCATAGCTGCCAATGCGAAAAGAGTTAGAGAACAGGCCGAAGCTAATGGGGTTGAAATCGCAGCAGTTACGAAGGTTGTATGTGGAGATCCGAATATAGCATCTATACTATTGAATAGTGGAGTGAAGGAAATCGGTGAATCCAGATTGGAAAACATTTCCAGAATCATGAATGCTGGAATCAATTCAAGTTTTCTCTTGCTTAGGCTTCCCGAGAGATCAAAGTTCAGAGAAGTGGTCGAGAAGGTTACCACCGTACTTATTGGAGATCTTGATTCATTGAGAAAGCTTAATGAACTCTCGTCTGAAACCGGGAAAGAACTGAATTTTGTATACATGGTAGATACGGGAGACCTTAGAGAAGGAATCATTTATTACGAGGCAGAGTCAATCTTGGAGAAAGCATTCAAAATCGCCGGTGAAAACCTTGAAGGAATTGGAACCAATCTTGGATGCTTTGGGGGTGTAATTGCAACTCCAAAGAAATTCGAGATTCTCCTTTCTTTAGGTGAGTCCCTTAGAAGAAAGACCGGCTATCCACTGAAAAAGTACTCTGCCGGGAATACGGCGTCACTTCCTCTACTCGAAGAAGGGATACTCCCGCAAGGTATAAACCATTTCAGATTGGGAGAGTCGATTCTTTGTGGGACTGATGTGACGAACAACAGAGAGGTTCCTGGAACGCTTCAGGATACGTTTACACTGTATGGGGAAGTCATTGAAATAGCGGAAAAGCCATCCGTACCGATAGGCGAAATAGGTCGTGATGCCTTCGGAAGAATCCCTCATTTTGAAGACAAAGGGAAGAGAATAAAGGCGATACTGGATCTTGGAGAACAGGATGTTCTTCCCTCAGGATTGACGCCACTTATCGGGGGATGCGAAGTGCTGCACGCTTCCAGTGATCACCTGATTGTTGACGTGACCGAGTGCGAAAAATCTTTTTCGGTCGGGGATTCAATAGGGTTCAGAATGTCGTACGGTGCACTGCTGAGAGCTATGACCTCACCGTATGTAAGGAAGGTTTACGAATGATAAGGCACCTTCAGAAGTGCGATGAAGAAAGAGTAAGAGAGATGGTAAAGACAATCTGGGAGGGTGATGACTACATTCCTCAGATCTTCGAAAAATGGGTTGAAGATCCTTCTTGCCGCTTCATGGGACTCTGGAAAGATGGGACATTGGTAGGAATAAACAATCTCAGACTCTTAAGCGACAAAGTGGGCTGGATGGAAGGTATGAGAATAGATCCTGTTTTTCAAGGCAGAGGATTTGGCAAGGAACTCGGAAAAGAAACCCTGGCCATTGCGAAGAGAATCGGACTTGAAAGGCTTTACTTTGCGACTTATTTTGACAATACTGCCTCGATCAGAATGAATGAAGCTTTCGGTTTCAATCGTATAGGTGTTTTCACAAACCTTGAAAGTGAGGTAGGGAATGTTTTAGATTATTCCTTTAGTTTTAATGTGGATTCTGACATTCCAGAAATTCTTGATCATGTTAGCGAAGATTGGACTTTTCTCCCTAAAGAGATTTCGGACAAAGCGAGCTTCCTAATTCAGCCTGCCAAAATTCACGATGGAAATAATTGGGCAGTTCTTTCCAGGAATTCGAAATCTGAAAGCTGCATAGACATCAATTACATATCAATTTTGGAAGAACGCAAAGCCAGGTCCTTCGTGCATGGCCTGAAGTGTTACGCTCAGTCGAAAGGGTTTAGGCGGATCCATACGATGGTTAGGGAGAACCTCGATTTGGAGCCTTTCCTGTCCAATGGATTCAAACCTTTCGAAAGAATAAAGGATGTCTTCCTGTATTACGCGGACAGCTCAGCTCTTAATATCTGACTTCCAGCAGAAATGGCTCGAATGACTCCGCTGGTCGACATTACTCTTGATTCAATATCTAACTGCCTGTCATTTCTACTTGAGATGTCTCTGGCCTAAGCATGAATCGAAATTGGAGATTATTAACGAGCGTTCTACGCTATTTTTCTCTTATTTATTTCCTTTTCACTAACATCCTACGCCTCATGTTCTCGGGTCTAGAACCGTTAGGATTTTCTCCGTTCATAGCCTCAAGAAATCAGAGCAGAATTACAGTTGAGAATAGGCTTATTGAGATCTTTGGCAATCTGGCATAAGAATTGTGTGATCACTTGGGTCTGTGTAATGGTTTAAGGCAGAAGATCGTTTGGAAATTACATCAACCTTTGACCGAACCAGCAAGGAGCCCTTTCAGAAAGTACTTTCCGAGCAATATATAGACTATCAATGTCGGTAGAGCGGCCAGCAGCGCACCTGCCATCTGGACATTCCACTCGACAACCTGACTCCCCGCTAGATTCACAAGGGCAACAGTAATTGGCTGTTTTGTGGGATCACTGGTAACGGTCACAGCGAAAAGAAACTCATTCCAGATATTCGTGAACTGCCATATGACTACGACTACAAAACCAGGGAGGGATATCGGAAAGAGAACCTTCAGGTATGTCTTGAATATACCCGCCCCATCTATGCCGGCCGCTTCAATTAATTCTGTAGGCACTTCGCTGTAGTAGTTCCTGAAAATCAAAGTGGTTATCGGCAGACCGTAGACCACGTGAACCAATACCAATCCCCATATAGAGCCGTAAAGCCCGATATCTTGTAGAAAGCGTATTAGAGGGAATAGAACGCTCTGATAAGGAATAAACATTCCGAAAAGAACGAGAGCGAAGAGAAGATCTGAGCCCCTGAACTTCAGCTTAGACAGAACATATCCATTTATCGATCCAACGATTGCCGATAGAAGCGTCGCAGGGATGACCAGCAGGAACGAGTTTCTTAAGTTGGGTGCAAGACGACTGAAGGCCTTGGCAAAACCATCGAAGGAAAGTTCTTTTGGAGGGAACCACATTTGCTCAAGACCAACTTCTTTAAGGGGTTTAAGACTTGTTGCCAATAACACATAGATAGGCATCAGAAAGAATAATGCAAAAACCGTCAGAAGGACATAGATTAGAATCTTCTTGATCATATCCTCTTCTCCTTTCTGAAGGCAGAAGTAAGGTAAGGGATTATGACTACAGCGACCATCAGGAGCATAATTATCGCTATTGCTGAGCCGGTAGCATATTTATTCGCTCTGAAAGTAGTCTCGAACATGTAGATTGCTGGAACGTCGGTTACATTGTTTGGACCACTGCCGGTCATAGCGTAAACCAGATCAAAGATCTTCAGCGAGATGTGTCCTAGAATGATCATTGCACTTAAAGTTATCGGTCTTAGAATCGGAAACTTGATCTTCCAGAAGATCTGCCAGCCGGTTGCTCCATCAACTTCGGCAGCCTCCACTAGATCCTGGGATATCCCACGAAGACCCGCAAGGTACATGGCCATTGTATAGCCTGACATCTGCCATACGGCTGCGATTATCACCGGAATAAGTGCTATGTTGAAATTGAGGATACTCTTAGTGCTGGTGAACCACCTCCACTGAAACAGATCAAGTCCCACCAGATTGAATAGAAGGTTCATACCTTGAGGATTGCTCGGTAGAATTCCCGGAGCGAAGATCCATCTCCAGACTGCGCCTGTCACAACAAATGAAAGCGCCATGGGGAAAAGGTATATATTTCTGAAAACGCCAGATCCCTTTAGGTTACGATCAATCAGTACAGCCAAAACAATTCCCAGCAGAAGACAGCCGAGAATGAAGAAGAGAGTGAAATACAGTGTGTTCCACAGATCGGTCTGGAATCTCGGATCTTCGAAAAGCCTGAAATAATTCCTCAATCCGACAAATTCGAATTCGCCTTTAAGGAGTCTAGCAAAACTATTCCAGTTGGAAAGAGAAGTTCTACTCGTCCAACCAATAAAGAAATAAACGAAAACCCCTATCGCCGCAAAAGTTGGCGAAAGTATGAAAAAGGAAATAATCCCTCGTTTTGTCTTCCTCTTAATATGGAACACCCCCAAGAGTGGGGCCCGCATCAGCAGGCCCCACTTCGCAAGGATTAAAAGATGTAGTCTTCGGCAGCGTTTTCTATGGCACTCAGGAAAGCTGCTCTATCTTTTGTAGTAATAAAGATGTTTACAGCATCGTTCAGCTCGGTTATAAAGCCTTCAGGCGCGGCAGATCCATGAGCTATAGAAGGACATAGGGCGTTTGTAGAGAAGTCCTCCATAGACCAAGTCAGGTAAGGATCATATAGTGATTTGTCTGCATCCAGTCTTGCAGGAATCGAACCCTTTATCGGGTTGAATGCATCTTGACCTTCAACTGAGGCAACTATTTCCAGCCACTTAAGAGCATTTTCTCTGTTTGGTGCGCCCTTCGGCAGGCCAAATGTATCAGTTACTACCATGAAGGAGCCCTCGGTTCCTGGAACTGCCATCCAGCTGAACTC
>JAFGAP010000005.1 GCA_016933635.1 Kosmotogaceae bacterium | reverse complement strand
GTCTCCCATTTCTTTCCATAGGCCTCGGTTACGTCGCCGGTGATTTCTCCAAGTTTTCCAAAGCGAGGCATCAAAACGGGGGTAGGACCGTCAATAGCGAAAGGCGGGTAATGCCATGTCCCTTTGTTCAAAAGGACGCCTTCGTTCGGTCCAATAAGGAAGGCTCTGGTCTTCTCAGCTTCAGGGATCTTCGATTTCGGTGCAAGAACAAATATGAACTGTTTTCCACCCAGAGGGAAAAAGAACTCAAGAGTCTCATAATGAACTTCTGTCCAGTTAAGGATTTCCCCTATTGGCTTTGGATAAACGAAAAGCATTCCCATTGAGAAGCGGTCTTCTTTGTTGTCCTTGAAAGGGATTAGATCCCAGTAAGCCTTTATCATGCTGTTTTCGACTGCTGCTTTTGCGTCCACGGGATGCAACTCATACTTACCCTCTTCTGTGTCTTCGTCTCTACCGATGATTCTGCCAAAGGTACTGAAATCTCTCATGCTTACTTCACTCAGTTTTTCTAGTTTTACGTCAACCACTGCCATAATCTCTCTCCTCCATACTCAGATTTTTTTGCTCACGCCGTGAACAGATATCTATTTTCCTAAAACTAATTCCTGTAACTCCCAAAAGCAAAAAAAAGGGTGCCCGAACCTAATCAGGCACCCATAACCTTTATGTTTCCTCACTCAGCAATACCAATCATAAGCATTGCTCTTAAGTATATTCACTTTTCATATATTCACTTAACAATTATGCATAAAACGATACGTTTAGCAAAGTCCCGTGTGATGATCTCTATCCTATTTAAGACCCATTAGTAACGATTATGAGAAAAAAGCTCAAGCGTTCGCGAATTCTGAACAGCAGGAACTGCTGACCTACATACCGTAATGCAGAGTATTGTCGGCTTCTATAATTTCCCTGGCAACAACAACAAGCTTCAAATTCCTGTCTCTACTGATCTTCTGTAGCAACTTCATTGCCTCTGACTCCTTGATCCCATTGCGGTCCATCAGAATCCCTTTAGCCCTTTCTATAAGTTTTCTGGCCTCTAGAGCCTCTTCTTGCGCATGAAGTTCCTTTTTAAGAAGCATAAACTCCTTGAATCGACCCATGGCAATCTCGATTGCGGGCTTGAGCTCTTTCTCATCAACGGGTTTTACCAGATAGTTGAAGACCCCTGCAGAGTTCGCCCGCTTGACGGTCTCTTCGCTGCTGTAACCAGTAACGATTATCGAGGGTACGAGTTTTATTTTTCCTATTCTCTCAATCGCCTCGATTCCGCTAAGTGCTGGAAGGTTAATGTCTACTATCAGTAAGTCTGGATCCGTTTCAAGTGCCAGTTTCACGAAGGTATCGCCATCCATGGCCTCTCCTATAACGTTATGACCGAGGCCAATAAGCGTTTCTTTGAGCCCTCTCAGGACTATGTACTCGTCTTCTGCGATAAGTATGTTTAAACAATTGTCCATAGGAATTGACTCCCCTTTCGGCTAGGTTTAGCACATAATCGCTAATAATCCTTTTATGAACCTCTCGTGAGCAACAGACTCTCTTTTGGAATGGAGATCTTTACTTTTGCTCCTTTTTCCGAGGCGATTTCAAGAGTTCCGTCGAACTGATTCTCAACGATCGATCTCGCAAGCGAAAGCCCCAGTTTCTCGTCTTTTGCGGAGAAAGATCTATTGGGAAATCCCATGCCGTTGTCCTCTACGATTATCTCCACATTGTCGTCAAAACTTTTGCAGGAAATCGATATCAATCCGCTATCAGTATCTTTGAAAGCGTGCTTCACGCAATTGTTTATTAATTCGCTTATTGTCAGCGAGATTCCGCTTGCTTTGTCGTAGGGTATGAATATGTCGTCAAGATCTTTACTTACCTTGAGAGTGCCGTCCACTATGTTGAAACGC
>JAFGAP010000004.1 GCA_016933635.1 Kosmotogaceae bacterium | reverse complement strand
TTCAGCGCAAATCCGAAAATCGATAGCACGGCGAGATTAGAAATCTTTTGTGAAACGATCGGGTAAGCCTTGAAAACGGCAATAACTCCGAGCAATGTGACTACTGTTTGATAAATTAGAAACCTTGAAACCAGCATTGCAGTCGATTCGCCTATAGAGATACCCCTTCTCTGCATAAAGACTATCTGCGCCGGTTGTCCTCCTGAAGAGAAAGGCGTTATACCATTGAAAAATGTTCCAATAACCGTAATCTTGAGAAGATACGAGAAGGAAATCGCCAGATTTCGCATAGTTGCGAATACTTTAAGGGTGATTGCTTCGAATAACCAAGTACCGAACGTCAGACAGAATATCAGAAATATCCATCCGGGATTGGCTGCAGAAAGGTAAGAAATCGATTTGCTAAAGTCGGTCGCAAAAAGAACGATCAGAACAATCAGCAAGCTGAGAGAAATCGCGATAATAGAGTTTCTAGTTGATTTTTTCATTTCTTCCTGTCAAGTACCTCTAGGTAGATGTTCTTAAGCTTCTGACCAATAATCGACAGATCCTTTTCAAGCGCAGTTTCCTTTCCACATGATGATAGTTTCTTCCTAAGACTATCATTATGGAGTAATCTATCTATGTTCTCTGTGAACTCCTTGTTATCCTTTGCCTTGAGACAGTTTTCTTCATGCTTCATCCAACCACTGTATACGGGTATATCTCTTAGAACAATAGGGGCTTCTGTGGCCAGTGCTTCCAGGACAACTATGCCTTCAGTCTCTTCATAGCTCGGGAAAAGAAAGACATCACATGCCGAATAAGGACCAATAATCATCTCTTGAGGAATGAACCCTGGAAATTTCACATTGTCTGGAGGATTATTCAAAAGCCTTCGGATTTTGGCAGGCAGAAGACTACTGATTTTTGCTCCGAACCAGTAGAAAATTAAATCCGTTCTCTTCTCGGCAATTTCGCAGAAATCTACTACTCCTTTCCTTTCGAAGGGGAGTCCAACTGAGACAATCAGGGGCTTTCGAATGTTGTTTTCCATAAGGAATTTCTTGGCCAGTACTTTGTCCTTTGTAAATCTTGTATTGTCGACACCATTTGAAACGGCTTTGATTGGGAGATCGATTCCATAGCTCTTTATGAGATTTTTGGCATATTCCGTAGGTGAAATAAGAAAATCTGCTGATGAATAGAGCTTTATCAATCTTTTTTTCAGCCAGGGTGCGATCGCATTTGACAGAGCGAACGAGTTTCTAAAGTCCTCATAAGTTGTGTGTGTGTGATAGATAACGGGAATGTTGGACTTCTTCGCTTTCTTAAGAATTCTCTCTGCTCCGGGGCCTATCGTGTTTATGTGAACAACGTCGAAACGATCCTCCTCATTAGTTGTATACTCCACACCAACTTTCTCAAGGGCAGACATTTGATGCTTCAAAGCGATTCCCACACCTGACTTACTGAAGAGCTTCTTTCCTTCGGAATATAACAGGACTCTCATTTCTACCTCCAGGACAGTTGTTAGTAGATCTCCGCAGTCGATTTCGACAGAAAACGACTATCGAAATCCATTACAAGAAAGAATTGTCTGCGAAAACGTCAAAAAGAAAATCTTGTTTCTCTCCCAATGTTAGAAAACAGTTTAGAAGACATCGGCAACCTTCTTACTCTCTTCAACGACTATTCTACCCTATCTAAGGATATTTATCACTCGAAC
>JAFGAP010000073.1 GCA_016933635.1 Kosmotogaceae bacterium | reverse complement strand
CGGAGTCAAAGGAGCTGACAGCGAAGGGGTCTTGATGGCTATGCCTCTTCTAGAGTCTATTCGCGATTATCTCAGAGGGGATTCAAGCAAGAAACCGGAGGTACCGGAAAGCCTTGTCGTGATAGGTGGAGGCAACGTTGCAATGGACGTGGCTCGAAGTGTCGCCCGTCTCCAGAAAATGGAAGGAATGCCGGTAGATGTCAAAGTAACATGCCTCGAATCCTCGGATGAGATGCCAGCCGACCTTGAGGAGATAGTAGAAGGAAGGGAAGAGGGAATAGAGTACTTTCCCAGTCGGGGTCCGAAGGAAGTCCGTCTCAAGGACGGCAGAGTCTCCGGATTATCCACCATTGCCTGTACAGCAGTCTTTGATAAAGACGGAAGATTCAACCCAAGATTCGATGAAAGCGACGAAAGTATGATCGAAGGAAAAATGATTGTTGAGGCAATAGGTCAGGCACCGGACTATGATTATCTTCCAGAATCAATTAGAGAGAAGATACAGTTCATAAGGGGCAGAATACTCGTAAACGAGAAAGGCCAAACAGATCTTCCCTGGCTCTTTGCGGGAGGAGATATCGTGAATGGCCCGGACATCATTCATGGCGTTGCCGACGGTCACAAAGCGGCAGTGGGTATCGACGAGTACCTTAGCAAAGGGGTGAAGTAATGAGCGATTTCAAGAGCATTCTGGAGGTAGCACTCAGTTTCGAAAAATCGGGCCGGGAGTTCTATAAAAATAATATGCAGAGGGTCAATCAATCCGTTGCCAAAAAGACCTTCGAATATCTTATGGAAATGGAAGCCTCTCATGTGAAGTTCATCGAGGGTATGATCGAAGCTCTTGAAGATAACAAGAAGGTTGATTTTGCCCTGCAGGAAGAAGCAGAGGAAATATTCGTAGAGAGACTGGAATCGCAGGCGCTCTCAAACAACTCTTACAGCAGCGATCTTGCCGATCTTTCGATTCTAAGAATGGCCTACCTCATTGAGAGGGATTTTGTTGATTACTATGAAAATGCCTCCAAAAAGGTGGAGGACATGAGTGCAAAGAAACTCATGGTAAAGCTAATGAACTGGGAAAAAGGACATGTTTCTCTTGTCAGAAACCTCATGGAAAAGATATACGAAAAGAACGCAATTGATCTTGGCTTCTATCCCTTCTGATCAGAGAGAACGTTTTCGAGAAAAAAACGAAGAAGCCGTCACGCTTCGCGCGGCCAGTTCGTATTGAAACAAGACGCGACTCCGTCGGGAAGTGATGCGCCGAAAAGCATCCGCGGAAGTGATGCTGCTGCGCAGGAAGTGATGCCCGGAGTATCATCCGGGGAAGTGATGACGCTTTCAGCGGGAGGCATTCAGAAGCCAGTCTGCTTGCGCAGGCCAGTCAAAAGGTGAAGAATATCGCCGCCAGTGAAAGCTTCGCCTTCGCCAGCACCACTTCGTGGTGCCAGTCTAGTGTCGAAAGCCAGTCAGGATTCGTTTGCCGAGGCCAGTTCAGCTTCGCGGGAGAAGAGCCGCTGCACGCTTGAGAGAACACGCTGTACGCTGATGAAAACACCGTTGTCGGTAAACGGTCTCCGCCCCCGCCAAGAATACCGG
>JAFGAP010000072.1 GCA_016933635.1 Kosmotogaceae bacterium | reverse complement strand
TTCCGGCTCGTTTTCTTTCTCTATCAGGAAGAGCGGTAATGTCAGGGGACGCCCCGTTTGTGCCGCATGAAGAGACTCTCTATGAATGTATGGAGAGAGAGTCATTCTCAAAGAGGCGAATCTTCTGTAATAGTCTATGATGCTTTGGTCGTTGTAGGCTCTTGAGATATTCCACGGCGTTCTCTCGGAGGACGGCACCGGATCTCCGGAGTCTTCCGAGTGGAGCTGGAAGATAGGTGTGAAGACCGCCAGTTCAATAGATCTTTTGTAGAGCTCGGCAGAGGGAATTTCTCCGCTGAATCCCGCGATGTCCCATCCCCAGAAGGGATTTCCGGAAAGGGATACGTTAAGGCCTGCAGTTATGTTGTCTCTCAGGGCCTCCCAGGTCGAATCCTCATCACCGACCCAGAAGAGGGAATAAGCGGGACTCCTCGTGTATCCAGCGCGGCTGAAGAGTGCTCCGTCTTCACTCAAGATGCTTGCACTAGTCTGGAAGTATTTCTCCGGTAAAGTGTTTCTGGTAAGAGCCGCGCTGCCGGCAGCCGTGAAAGTGTCTCTTCCCCAGAGGTGTTCTCCGCCGTCGGTCTTGAAACCATCGACTCCCAGTTCTTTGATCAGGTATTCCCTCTTGGATGCCCACCATTTTGCAGCTTCATCATTATAGAAATCGATTACGACGTTTCCCTCGTGCCAGCGCGCAGGGGGGATTTTGTAATCGGAGCCGTCTTCATTCTTCACGAAATAACCCTTTGAGCTTCCGTACTGAATATCTACCGCTGGCTGTGGATCGGAGTTGTCGAAGCACTTCATGACCGGAATCTGCCAGAGGATCAGTCTTATACCCTTCTCGTGAAGCTTTCTGATCATTTCCGCCGGGTTTGGCCAGGGTTCGCGGAATCTGAAATCCGCCAGTTTGAAGTCCCGCTCGCCCGGAAGCGGATCGTATTGTGCTCCATTAAATATGTAGAAAGTCTGCTCATCTGCCCACGCCTCAACAACCAGAGCCGTTGCCGGGAGATTGTGTTTCACAGTCTCATCCAAGACTCCCATGACCTTTTTCTGACTGTTCCACTGGTTGGCCGAGAGCCAGGGCCCAAGAGCCCAGAGAGGAGGGGTACTAGGTTTGGAAACGCTATAGATTTCTTCAATTGCTTTCAATGGAGAGCCTTTCTCCCAGATATAAATCTCAGTATCTTCAATTGAACAGCCTCTTGTGTAAACCCTCAGGGTAATCTCTGATCTGTCTATCTTTACGGAAGTCATGAAACCCGTGTCAATGAAGAAGGCCCTTCCGTTGCTCGAGAATATGAATGGAACAGGCGCGTAACCCCTGCTTTTTTGAACTTTGTACTGATCGTATACGTGGATGAATCTCTCCTGACGGTCGGGTATTGTGATTGCATCGAAATGTTCTCCAAGCCCATAGAACTGCTCGTTTTCATCCCTTTCGAGGGTTATTCTCAGGTCAAACAGCTCCGTTCCGTCCGTCAGTATACTTGCCTCCTTAACTGATTCACATCCGGTTGGACTATCCTTGTTCACAGTTAGGATGTCATTCTCAAATGAAAGAAGAGCACGCGCATCTATCCATTTGCATGCTGTGTATTCATACCACTTTGAAGTGACGTAGGTTGAAGGTCCGCGACCTGCAATGAACCTGTACTTAACCTTCGTTCCTGCGTTCTCGGAATCAATATCTACTTCCCAGTGGGCTTTTCCTCCATGGTTGAGCTGAAACTGAGCTCGTCTCTTGTAGGTCCTGTCTCCTGCTTGAACTTCGATCCATGCCCTCTGACCGACAGTCATCGGGGCGGTCACGAATTTCACCTTCACACAATGGCCCTCAAGAGGCTCACGAGGTTCCCGCTCGTACCCTTGAACGGTATAGTAAGGATCATCTATTCCAAACGGTGTATGTATTATCTCCATTCTCTGCTCCTTTCATCTTCGAACAGTGAAGAGCTCGCTTTCGATCACTCTGTAGATGCAGCCAAGCGTCCAGGCCTTCTCGCCTATCCTGTCGACGTCGAATTCTATGTTATCGGCCAAACCGGAGAATGCGTTTCTTCTTGCATGATCTATTGAACTCTCGAGAAAGAATTCCGAGAACTCCAGCGCTTCCCCACCTATAAGAAAGTAATCGGGAGCGAATACGTTGATAAGGTTCTTCAAGGCCGTTCCGATATCTTCGCCATATTCATTGAAAATTTCTATGGCCGTCTCTCTATCGATTTCAACTGCTCTCTTCAAATAATGTATCTCCGAAGTTTCCGTCGCTTTGACGGAGCTGTACAGCTCTTTCAATTCTGAAGAAGTGGTTCTTGAAAAGACCTTGCGGGCAAGAACCTCGAAGGAAGCTTGAGCTTCAAGGCAGCCACGACTACCACAAGTGCATTTATTTCCGTTCTGCGAGATTGTCATGTGCCCGAACTCTCCGCTTCCTGCCCCGGTAAGGTGCAGTTTGCCGTCGATTGCTACTGCCCCTCCTATACCTACTCCCAGAGTTATGAATACACAGTTCCTGTGATTATTCACATCTCCCTTCCAGAATTGGGCGAGAGCAAAGGAATCTACATCGTTCATCACAAAGGTTTTCTTTCCGGATCGTTCCGAGATCAGTTTCGCTATTGGAACTTCCTGCCAGTTCAGAAGGAAGGAATTCTTTACAACGCCTTTGAGTGAATCTACAATACCTGACACGGCGATGCCTATTCCCAAAAGGCTTTCGCCCATTAGCCCGTTCCATTCCTTCAGAATAGTCTCCGTTGTTGAGACGACTTCTTCTGGAGTCTGATTCTCCAGGAGCCTTCGCTCACTTACAAGAGTAGTCCCAAAGAGGTCGGTCAAGGAGTAGTCAAGATATCCCACTCCTATCTTCAGCCCGAGCACACAGAGCTTCTTCGGTTGGATACTCAGAAGGATCGGCTTTCTTCCACCAGTTGAGTCTGCGACTCCGGTTTCCGCCACCAGACCGCTTTCAATCAATTCTCCCACTACTTTCGTAACCGTTGCGGGACTTAGGCCTGTGAGCTTTGCCAGGCTCGCCCTGTCTATTCCTTCATTTGAATAGATTCCTCTCAGAAGCAGTTTTTCGTTTATCTCTTTCATTATCTCTTTACTGGCTTTGCTTGCCACGACAAACCTCCAGGGAAGGGGCCGGGAACGAGTCCCGGCCCGATCTTCAGATCAGTTTAGCTTTATAGATCTCTCTAGTTCTGCCTGGGCATCGTTTAGGGCCTGTTCCGGAGTCTTTTCTCCATAGCGGGCGGCCTCAAGATGCCTGTTCACAATGTCTGCCATCTCGTTGAACTGCTCAATTACAGGGGGCGTTACCAGATAGTCCAGAGACTTGAATACGACTTCTTTACTCTCCGGAGGCGTGGTCTGCTTGTAGAGCTCGATTATTTCGGGGTATGTCACCGGTGGTAGCTCCCAGCCAGCTTCTATTCTGATCTTTGCAACATCCATGTCTCCTGAGAGGAAGCTGATCCACTTGAAGGCCGCGTCTACTTTCTTCGAGTCCTTGCTAATCGCAAGACCGTTTGCGAAGAAATGTGTCGCCTTGCTTGTGTTTCCTGGCTCAACAGCTATGTCCCAGTTGAAGTCGCAGCTATCTTTGAATGTTGAGAAGGCCCAGGTTCCGGTCACTATCATTCCAATTCTCTCCACTTCAAAGAGATCCCAGTCTCCCATGCCTGCCATCTGAGCATCGTTCGGCATAACGTTCAAGTCGAGGATCCTGTCCACCATGTACTGCAGAGTCTCGATGTTCTGAGGACTGTTCAGTGTGAAGGCCGTCTTGTCTTCGTTGAGAATGCTTCCGCCGTTCTGCTGGACCATCTTGTAGAATTCCCAGAACTGTACTGGCTGGTAAATCCCAAAGGTCATCGGATCTAAAGCCCTGATTTTTTTGGCCGCTTCCAGTTCATCTGCCCATGTCCAGTCTTCTCTCGGATGTTCGGCGCCTGCCCTGTCGAAGAGGTCTTTGTTGTATATCAGAACTACGTTGGAGAAACTGAACGGCAAGCCATACTGTACGCCGTTGTCTGAAAAGGCGTAAAGCGCCCTTTCATTCAACACGCTGGTATCGAAACCAGAAGAGGTAAGAAGACTGTTCAGGTCTAGTAGAACATCCTTTTTAGCATAGGTATAGAAGTTCTCGTAGTTCAGCTCGAAAGCGTCTGGGGGATTGCCGCCTGCAACGACGGTCATCAGTTTGGTGAAGTAATCGCCGAAACCTACGGTTTCGATTTCTACCTTAATATCCGGGTTCTGTTCCTCGAAGATCTCTTTCATCTCTTCAAGATACTTCGCGTTTGCATCTGCTGAAGAGAAGTTCATGAACTTGATAGTCGTTACACCAAGTAGAGAGGTTGTCAATACCATTGAGGCAACCACTAGAACTACCAGAAACCTTTTCATTGAATCACACTCCTTTTAGCCTTTTATACCACCTACACTGAGCCCCTGTTCGAAGTATCTCTGAGCGAATGTGTAGATTAGCAGTATTGGTATCATAGATATTAGAGCCCCGGCCATAAGCATGTTGTAGTCGCTCTGGTGCTGGCCGTTTAGCAGACTGAGACCGACCGGCAGCGTCATCTTGTTCTTGTCTGTTAGAACTATAAGCGGCCACAGGTAATCGTTCCAGGCTCCCATAAAAGTGATAACAGTTAGTGTAGCAACTGCGGGTTTGGACAGCGGCAGTATCATTTTGAAGAAGATCCTGAAATGCGATGCTCCGTCGAGAACAGCAGCTTCAACGAAGTCATCCGGTATGGTTCTCATGTACTGCCTGATCATAAATGTACCAAATGCGTTGAAGAGAGATGGAAGCATGATTCCCACATAGCTGTTTAGCAGCGAAAGATGCTTCAGAGTGAGGTAGTTGGGAATCATTGTGATGTTGGCAGGAATCATCATTGTTGCGATGTAGATGCCGAACAAGACCTCTCTGCCTCTGAATTTGATCTTCGAGAAGACATAGGCGGCCATGCACGCAGACATTACCGTAACGAACGTGATCAGTACCGATATGAATATGCTGTTGAAAATCGCCCGTCCAAAAGGGAAGACATCGAAGATCTTGACGAACCCGTCGAAGCTTATTTTTTCCGGAAACCATTGAATGGGAAGAACTGTCAACGCCTTGGCTTCCTTCAGAGACGTGGAGACCATCCAGAAGAAGGGAAGCAATATGAAAAAGGAAAATGCCAGCATCACCAGGTAATAGACGGTCCGTCTCGAGTATTTATTAAGATTCATAGTGCACCCACCTTCTTTGCATCTTCCACTGAACAAGGGTTACGACCAGAATGAAACAAAACAAGACCCAGGACAGAGCGGTTGCGTAGCCCATCTTGTAGTAGGTGAAGGCGTAGTTGTAGATCCTCTCCATCATCACCTGCGTCGATCCATGAGGGCCTCCTTTGGTCATTACCATGACCTGGGGGAAGAGCTGAAAAGAGTTGATTATGGCCATTATGAGCACGAAAAACATAGTTGGAGAGATAAGGGGGAGAGTTATGTATCTGAACTTCTGCCATCTCTTCGCACCATCCATAGAGGCCACTTCATAATAGGATGGGTTGATACCCTGCAGGCCGGCCAGGAAGATCAGCCCGAAGAAACCCATGTCCTTCCAGACGCTTGCCAGCACTATTCCCGGCATTGCCCAGACCTTATCGTACAACCACGATGGACCCTGCAAACCGACCATCCCAAGAATCGAATTGATTGGACCGTAGTAAGGGCTGAGAAGCCATCGCCAAAGCATTGCCGCAGCAACCCAGGAGCTCAGCACGGGAATATAGAATATTGTCCGAAAGACTCCTGTGAACCTTGTTCTAATGTTGAGAAGCATCGACAGGGACAGCGAAGCGATAATCATGAGGGGTATATATAAAACTATATAATAGAGAGTATTAATCAGTACTCTCCAGAATTCTTCACTCTCAAATATCTTCTTGTAGTTCTCAAAACCCACGAAATCGGCTTTGCTTAGAACATCCCAATCTGTAAGGCTGAGAATGAAGGAGTAAACAATGGGAAAGACTTGAAAGAAGATGAACCCACAGATACTGGGCAATAGAAACACAAGAATTACTAATCTCTTTCTCGTCTTCTTATTCATTTCTGTCCGGCCCTCCCATGAATAGCTTTTCTGAGATTACGTATTCTCATGAATAGGTCTATTGTCAAGCAAACCAACTCACTGCAAAAGGCACTTATTAAAAAGATACTTTCTTCACTGACGAAACTAAGTTTATTATACTTTCTTCTCTCTCTCAGGCAATT
>JAFGAP010000071.1 GCA_016933635.1 Kosmotogaceae bacterium | reverse complement strand
TGCTAAAATGATCTTTTTTTGCTTTTTGGAGAGCATTTTCATTTTGAAAAAGTGAGCAGCCATTGATTTCTCTTCGGAGGTTTTATCTGTTCTACTCCCATTCTATTGTTGCCGGTGGTTTGTCTGTTATGTCGAAGACAACCCTACCGACTTCTCTTACTTCTGAGGTTATTCGTGAAGAGGCTTCTCTGAGGATCTCGTAGGGTAGTTCGTACCAAGACGCAGTCATACCTTCTGAGCTATGCACCGCTCTCAGCGCTACAACAAAATCGTATGACCTTCTATCACCTTTGACACCAACAGTGAATACGGGAAGCAGAACAGCGAATGATTGCCAGATCTTTTCTGATTCACCTGACTTCTTGAGAACATCCATGAATATCGAATCAACTTCCTTCAGAATTCTTGCTTTCTTAGAATCAACCTCGCCTATTATCCTTACGCCCAGACCGGGACCGGGAAATGGCTGCCTGGACAGTAAAGACGGTTCAATTCCAAGTGAATATCCGAGACTTCTGACTTCGTCTTTGAAAAGTTCTCTTATAGGTTCCAGAAGTTTCAAATTCATCTTGTCCGGAAGTCCACCAACGTTGTGATGGCTCTTGATCTTTGCGGAGTTTTTCGAAGCGGCTCCCGATTCTATTACATCGGAATAGATCGTACCCTGAAGAAGGAAGCTTGCGTTCAGTTTGCTTGCCTCTCTTTCGAAAACTTTTATGAATGTTTTTCCAATAATCTTCCTCTTATCTTCGGGATTGTCAATTCCCTTCAGCTCTTGAAAAAACTCTTCTGAAGCATCGACGTTTATCAGTTTTATACCAAGGCTTCCAAGAGCTTCACAGACTTCTATTTCTTCATTCTTCCTCATAAGTCCGTGATTAACAAAAATTCCTGTAAATGCATCACCCACTGCTTTAGAGGTCAAGACCGCTGCAACGGTTGAATCGACCCCGCCAGAAAGGCCTCCAACTACCTTAAAGCTGCCAACGGCCCTCTTGATCTCTTCAACTCTGTCCTCCGCAAAAGTACTAAGTTTCCAATTTCGAGAGGCACTACAGACATTGAATACGAAATCTTCGATCAAATTCGTTCCGAACTGAGTGTGATTAACTTCTGGATGAAACTGAAAAGCAATGTCTCTTCCGTTGGAGAAACCCGCAATTACGCCGTTCTTGCTTCTAGCTATTACCTTACAATCAATGGGAAGCGAAATTACCTCATCTCCGTGACTCATCCAGGTTACTATTTCTTCTGGAATGTCACGAAAACGTTCGTTGTCCATAGACACGCTTGTAAGTCCGTATTCGCCATGTGTACCGCTTCTGACTATGCCTCGCAGCTTTTTAGCGAGGAGATGCATCCCGTAACAAATGCCCATAACTGGAACTGGAAAACCTTCTAGTTGTTGAGGAAAACCGAGTGCGCCTTCCTCGTAAACACTCTGAGGTCCCCCTGAAAGAACTACTCCCTTAATTCCGCTTTCAACTTTGAATTCGTCTGGACTTACAACTGTACAAAAGACACCCATCTCCCGAATTCTTCTTGCAAGAAGAAGTGTGTACTGAGATCCATAGTCTATAACAACTATTCTATCCATATTGCCTCCAAAAAATAGCTAAATATATCCTGCATCAATTTCCAACAGAATAGATTCAGCATATTCAGTAGTAACTATCAATTAGATCAGAAAAATCAGCTGAATAGTTCTCTCGAGGAGTCTTAAAGCATACGCGATATTTCCATCAATTCTGGCGTTGTCACCATCGGCCAAGCAGGCCGACGCTCCAGTTTCTACGGAAGCAAATAGATTCAATCCTGTTTGTAAGGTTGGCCCCAATTCCTGCGGTTATCAGCATATCTCCAACCCTTACTTCCATGCCTCCTCCTACAACGAAATCTATGTTGCCTAAAAGATCTGCGTTTAGAGATACTCCAGCACGAGCAGAAAAGAGATCGTTGTATGAATACTGGGTCGAAAGACCCAGATATTTCACTGCCATCCCCTCTCTTGTACCTAATTCAAGTCCAATCATGAAAGGGTAAGGAACAAATCTTATTCCAGCGAGCAGATCGACTGAACTTACGGAGGAACTGCTGTTCCATAAATCGCTGCTGAAGGAAACTATGTATTCAAGGAGTTCATATGCCTTTCCTGTAATACCACCCTTGATTGAGACAATGTAGGTTGTCGTCGTTGCGGTCGCCATGCTCACTTCAAAATCCGCCCCGTAAGCCGTAAGGGGGCCAAGTGCACCCGAAATCATATAGCCAAGCGATCTAATACTCGACGTCTTTTCAATGTCCATGTAGTATTGAAGCATGCCTGCCATTCCATCATCTGAATCCTCAAAGAGATGCAGGTAAAGAGCACGTTCATTTGAAGAGGGGGAGGCAACCGTAGTCAGTTCAACAAAATGCGTTGAGAAGGCTGAATTAGTTATCCCATGCAAATCAGAAGGACTGCCAAATCCCGAATTGTACTCCACTGCAAGGATACCATTTCCACCTGTTTGAAGCCGGAAGGGATTCATTGCCACAGTAACAACACAAAAAAACACAACGATTAGAATCAAGAGCTTCTTCATCTTATCACCCCATACGTTCTTCAGAAGTCTTAAGGTTCTCTGCTTGAATGAGGCCAGTATCAATACAATAATCTTTAAATTCGGCCAGCCTATCGTCAAGTATAGCTTTTCGGATCCTTTTCACGAACTGCATAAGAAAGCTAATATTGTGATAGCTTAAGAGGATCTTTCCAAGAATCTCATCCCTTACGAAAAGATGGTGTATATATGCTCTGCTGTATGTCAAACAAACCTTGCAGTTGCAATCGGGATCGACGGGTCCCTTGTCTTCCTTGTTTCTTGATGACTTGAGATTGATTCTTCCAGTCGATGTCAAAGCTGCTCCGTGCCTTCCTAATCTTGTCGGGAGTACACAGTCGAACATATCTATGCCGTTTTCTACAGCGGCCATTATGAGTTCTGGAGAACCTATCCCCATCAAATACCTCGGTCTATCATAGGGCAATAAATCTACAGATCCCGATAGAATTCTTTCCGTTGTCTGGAAATCCTCTCCAACGCTCAGTCCACCAAGAGCGAAACCTTCAAAATCAAGTGAAGTAATACTAGCTGCACTTTCTTCCCTCAAGTCATTAAAAAAGCCCCCTTGGACTATACCAAATATAGACTGCCTGCTTTGCCTTTTGTGAGAAAGCAGAAATCTCTCAGCCCAAATCGTAGTTCTCTTCACTGAGTTTCTTACATAGTCTTTATTCGCGCTTGGTTCAACACACTCATCGAAGGCCATGACAATATCCGATCCAATTGCCTCCTGAATCTCTGAAGAAAGCTCAGGAGTGAAGAAGAGAGCTCTACCATCGAGAGGCGATCGAAACTTCACCCCTTCATCAGTAATCTTTTTTTCTTTTAGAGAAAAGACTTGGAACCCACCGCTGTCAGTAAGGATTGAATGATTCCACGCCATGAATTCATGAAGACCACCAAAGCTCCTGAGAATATCCAGACCTGGACGTAAGAAAAGATGAAATGCGTTTCCAAGTATAATTCTCGCGTCTAGCTCCGTCAATTGATCTTGCCATAAACCCTTCACTGTTCCGTTCGTGCCAACAGGCATAAAAACAGGAGTTTCGAATTCACCGTGAGGTGTGACGATTATCCCTGTTCTAGCCTTTGACCCTGTACTCCTTGCCTTGAGTTTCAGTTCAACCATTACGTTTTCCGATTATCTCAATTATCTTGTCGTATGAGGAACCAATCTGTTTTTCAAGCTGCTTCATCTCTTCGTTTATCCATGCACCGTAATCAGGGTCTTTTAGGGATTTCATATTAATCATGACATTTGCTTTGGCAATTCTGTAGACTGCAAGAAGAAGATGGGCAGCGCTCTCGGCGTCTGAAAGAACATTGGAATTTCCCCATTTCGCGAGACGTTCAACGTTTACAATAATGTTTTTACATCTCCTAGCAAGGTCAAAAGGGACCTCGATAGCTGTCTTTAACGCTTGCTGAACCTTCATCTCTCTTGTATTCTTCTCATCATCGGTCGCCTTTGGCAACTTATACGCAGATAAAACCTGATCAAAAGCTTGGATATCTCGGTTCATCAAATCACATAGATAATTGCTTTCCGATTCAAAAACCTCTAAACAAGATTCCATGTGACCTTCTACGTCTTCGTAACCCTTTTTTCCAATAGTTAGATTTGCAACCATAGAGCCTAGAGAAGCCGCAAGCGCCGCCACGACAGCTCCGACTGCTCCCCCACCAGGAGTTGCGGATTTTTCAGCGACTTTCTTCAAGAAGTCCTTTAACGGTAGTGTGCAGAAATCCATCTCAATAACCCCCCCGATTCTCTTCTGATTCACCTGATACAATATTGATACCGGAACTAGTACCAATCCTGTTTGCTCCGGCAGCAATCATTGAGAAGACTTCCTCTCTCGATTTAACCCCTCCGGAGGCCTTGACTTTGCAGATGTCTCCCACGACAAATTTCATCAAGGATACATCATCTATCGTAGCCCCTCCACCGGAAAAACCAGTTGAGGTCTTCACAAAAGCCGCGCCTGCTTCTCTTGAAATAACGCAAGCAACAATCTTTTGTTCTTCTGTGAGGAGCGATGTTTCAATGATTACCTTAACAGTTCTTCCACGAGCCGATTCTACCACTTTAGCTACGTCATCAAATACGCTTTCGTACTCTCCAGATTTCAACAGACCAACATTGATTACCATATCGAACTCGTCTGCTCCATTGTCAAGTGCCCAGGATGCCTCAAAGCCCTTCACTTCTTTTGACATCTGGCCTAATGGAAACCCTATTACCACAGTTTTTCTTATTGTACTACCGCTGAGAGACCTGTTAACCAGAGGAAGATATCCAGTGTTTATACAGACGCTCCAGAAATCAAACCTAATAGCCTCTTCACACAATTTCTCCACCATCTTTGGAGTAGCGTCTGCTTTCAAGAGTGTGTGATCAATGAATTTGGCAACATTGAGGTTCTCAGGTAGTTCTCTCTTTATAGGAGAATACTCCTCTCTATACCTTCTAACTTCTTTTTCGATTATCGCTTCAAGCATGGTATCACCTCTCTATACAAGAATATTTTCAAGTCTACAGACCTAAATCAACAGATATTTCCTGCATCGCTTCTAGAGAAAGAGAAAGGAAATCTTCTAGAGACATCCCGAATTCCGAGCAACTGGCCATTTGCTCTCTGCTAGCGCCTCTTGCAAATGACTTTTCTCTGAATCTATTCAGCAAAAAATCCACATCAATGTCGGAGAGTTTGCTTCCCCTTCTAATTAGAACTGCGGCCACTATGAATCCTGTAACCGGATCAGCAGCGTATATTGCTTTTTCGATTAGCTTGACTCGATCTTTCTTTTCGCAGTGAGCAAGAATCGCGTCGCCGACTTCGTCAGGCAAATCTTCGCTCTGAAGCATGGACACCGTCTTAAGGCCATGTTGATCAAAGTCGTCTTTAGTGAATTCGTAATCAAGATCGTGGAGAAGTCCTGCCATTGCCCACACATCTTGATTCTCCCCGAGTCGTGCTGCGAGGGCTCTCATTACCGCCTCGGTGGCCAGCACGTGCTTAATAAGATTCTTGGATTGCATGTTGTTCATTACCAACTGCATCGCGTGATCTCTTGAAATCATTTTCTGCCACCTCCGCTTTGAACGTTCTTCCTGCTGCAAAACTGTAGTATGTACCGCTTCCTATTATAACGTGATCAAGCATTTTAATTCCCAGCGTCTCTCCTGCTTCCCTTATCTTTGAAGTAATACCTTCATCCTCTCTGCTAGGGGATGGATCACCGGACGGGTGGTTATGAACCAGGATGATTGCAGCGGCCATCCTGGTTATTGCAGGTTTGTAAACCTCTCGTGGGTGAAGAAGGGAGGAATCCAATAACCCCACGCTGACCGTATTCAACCCTCTGTAGTTAAGTTTGGTGTCTAAAGAAATGACTCTCACGGTTTCTCGATCCATGAAGGCCATATCGTGACAAAGATAGTAAACCCCTTCCGGTTCATCCAGCCGGACTTTCGTTTTCTCAGTCATTTCTCTGAAGATTCTCTGCCCCAGCTCAAGAGCGGCTTTCAAACAAACCGCCTTTGCTTTTCCGAGGCCTTTTGTATTCAGGAGCTCGCTAACTTCGGCAGAAAGAAGAGCCGTTAGAGAGCCATAGTAGCCAAGAAGTTCTTCACTAAGCTGTACTACGTCTTTTCCTTTAATTCCCGTTCTGAGAAGAATTGCAATCAATTCGCTATTTGACAGTGCGCCAGCGCCCTTATCCAACAGTTTCTCTCTAGGCATTAACTGATCTTCCAATTCAGATTACCCCCCGTGTGTGAAGCTCATGCCACAATCTTCCTATTGGAAGTCCCATCACATTGTAGAAGTCACCTGCTATGCTCTTCACAAACAGCGCACCATAATCCTGAATTCCATAAGCCCCAGCCTTATCCAGTGATAGACCGCTTTCAGCATATTCTTTGAGTACTTCAGACGGAACCTTTCTGAATGTTACGTCAGTTTTCTCTACAAAGTTGAATTCACCATCTATGTAGATAACAGAAACTGAGGTGAAGACAGAGTGAGTTCTGCCTGAAAGAGCAAGGAGCATTTCATAGGCTTCTTCTACTGAAGATGGTTTTCCGAGAACAAATCCATCAAGAACAACCACCGTATCTGCTGCAATTACAGTGGAGTAAGGATTTCTAATCATGACATTTTTGGCCTTCAAGTGAGAGAGTTCGCACAATTCCTTTTCGGAGAATCTCTCTGAAAGATTCTCTTCTACTCCCTTTGGGGGTATGACTTCAAAAGAGACCCTCAGTAGGTGCAGAAGCTCCCTTCTCCTTGGAGAAGAGGAACCGAGTATTAGTCTTGCCAAAGTGAATCACCCATCCTTCTTATGACTTCAAATGCTACATAAGCATTGATTGAAGCGGAAATCGATCCAAGTATTAACATATATGGGTAAAGAAAGATGATCTC
The DNA here is from genome assembly GCA_016933635.1 of Kosmotogaceae bacterium. GTDB lineage: Bacteria > Thermotogota > Thermotogae > Petrotogales > Kosmotogaceae > Mesotoga. The sequence goes on along the minus strand of JAFGAP010000071.1, from coordinate 26,457 downwards.
TATACTCTTAACAATAAGCGAAGAAGCGACCATCAATTGTGAGAAATTGCTGACCGCTGCACCTGCTATACTAATTCCCAATAGACCAAATTTTCTGGTTTTGTTTAAAAGCCACATCGTCGCTGCGGCCGATGCTGTACCTGCAACTCCCATCAAAAAACCAGGTGTAGCGAGTCTGCCTGTCAGCAAACTTCCGATGATACTCTTACCTATTGAAAGAGTCAGAATGTCGCCAAAAGGTAAGCCGGCCAGAGCTATCATCAAAACAAGATTGGAAAAGCCCCATCTACCCCCCGGGATCGGAAGTGGAAACGGTATTAGGCTTTCCAGAAGATAAAGAACCGCCCCTATCGCCATTAACATCGATAGTGTAGTAACTCTCTTTGCCTCAATCATTTTTCCATAGTCACTCTTAACCAGAGTTTTGGGACAAGATCATTAGCCAGATCTCTCTCTTGATCCCAATTCTTCACGATCCTCCTAGCTGCTGTTTGAAACTCACTTGACTTAATTAACTCCCTATTGAGTTATCGCATCGACTTCAAACTGACTCGAAACGATCTTTATTAAAGTTCTGTTTGGCACACATACAATTGGGATATTGGTCATGCTTATTGCTCCTTGGGAAACACAAAGCTTTTCTGGGCAATCTGAATCGATCACGGAAATTCTTCCGTCCTGGACTTTGACAACCATTCCTACATCGAGAAATATCTCAGAATCTGAGCTTAAATCTATAGTTCTTACAAGTCGCCCATCGTGATACACTTCTGCGAATGAAGAGGCCTTTCCACGCGGAAATACAAAGAGAATCACAATAGCAAATGCTGCGATTACAATCAAGATGTCATTTCTCGTGAAAAATTTCATCTCTCTTGATACACTTCGAAACCTGGAGACCTGAAGATACTCATGTCTTCCATTACAAGTAACACAAGGGCTCCGAATCTAGGTAAGAAAGTGACGCCTGGTTCCATTCCTATCACAAAAGCGGCCGTTGCATAGGCATCGGCGAGCATTGTGCTCTTTCCTATTACAGTTGCGCTTATAACTCCACTACGTGAAGGGAACCCCGTTTCGGGATCTAGAATGTGATGGTAACGCACACTGTCTTCAACAAAGAATCGCTCATAATCTCCGGAAGTAGCTACAGCACCGTCGTAAAGGTAGATGTATTCAATAACGTCTTGAACACTTTCTCCTCTTGGGTTTCTCACTCCAACTATCCACGGTCTATTCCCGTACTTGGGACCGATTACCCCAATGTCACCCCCGGCATCGATAAAACCCGTCGCATCGGGATCAAGCGATTTAATCTTTGCGATTGCCATATCTACTGCATAACCTTTTGCTATCCCTCCAAGATCAATCATCGCTCCATCGACCAGAGAAACGTATCCTAACTCTTCATCGTAGGTGATTCTTGAAAAGCCCGTTGAGCCCAAAGCATCTTCGATTTCCTTATCGTTAGGAATTCTTTTCTTAGAAGACTCATCATCGAATCCCCATAATCTTGTAAGCGAATAGAGGGTTGGATCAAATGCACCGGACGTGTTCCGAGCTATTTCCAGCGCTGACCTAATAAGGAAACTTGTTTCTTTATCTATATCATGAAGCTCCCCAGTTCTGTTCAGCTCAGCTATTACTCCATTACTTCTACTCCCGAATTTGTCATCTATCCTTTTGATCTCGGTAAAAGCGGCTTCTGCGAGAGTAACCGGGGACATTGTTGAAGAGGAAACTCTTATTGTCACGTAAGTTCCCAGATGATACTCGGTTTTGTCATAGTATTCCAATGGCTTCTGCCGAAAGAAAACAATCGTCAGCAAGACTATTGCAGAAACAAAGAGGAGCCCATACAGGAAAACTCGGTTTCTTAGAAGACTACTGGAATTTCCTTTTGGCACTTGTTGCACCTTCCTTTTTCATCTATGCCAACCACAGAACTTCGCATCCCTCTTCTCTCGATCAGAAGGTTTCCACAATACGGACACATTGTGTCTGATAGACCTGGAAGATCTATGTTTCCAACATAAACGTATCGCAAGTACTCCTTTGCTACTTCAGCGAGTTGTATTAGAGAATCGGGAGAAGTTGGAGGTATTGTGCTCTTGTAGTTCGGAAAGTATCTGTTGATGTGAAGTGGGATGTCTTTTGACAGCTCTGAGATCCATTTAGCTTCCTCCCTCATTTCTTCAGGCGAATCATTCTTGCCTGGAATAATAAGTGTGGTCAACTCTATGTGTGTTCCCGCTTTTTTAGCTATCTCTATTGATCGAAGAACAAAACGTTTTTCTGTGCCAATGTCTTTCACGTAAAACTCGTCATTCCAACCCTTAAGATCAATGTTCATGCCTCTTACCGACTGGGAAAGAAGATCCATGGGTTCCTCGTCAATCACTCCATTTGTAACAAGTACGCTATATATACCTTCTTTGGCCGCTGCTCTAGAGGTATCAAGTATAAATTCGAAAGAGACAATCGGCTCGTTATAAGTGAACGCTATACCACGCGATTCTCTCTCCAAAGCTATCTGAATAAGCTGTTGGGGCATAACACGCTTCACCGCCTTTGGGCGTTGCTTCGAAATCTCCCAGTTCTGGCAAAAGTTGCATCTCAAATTACAGCCCCATGAACCAATTGAAAGTATCTTCTCTCCAGGGAAAAGATGATAGAGTGGCTTCTTTTCAATGGGATCTACCGCAATTGAAGTGAGCTGACCGTAGTTCAGCGAATATAACATTCCATCAACATTCTTTCTGACGCCACAAAAACCAACCTGATCAGGCTTGATTATACAGTGCAAGGGGCAGAGAAGACATTGCAGTACCTTGTCCTCGCCATACTCATCAAAATAAACGGCCGGTTTCATGAATCCACCTCTTACCGGTTTCAGCGATACCTTTCAACTGAAAACCTGAAAATACTGTAGTCTTCCGATTCCCTAATGCCAGCTTTCCGTAAGGCTATTAATACCTGTTCTTGGATGGTGTCCACGCCTTCTAGATCGGGTAGGAGGACCCCTTTTCTGTAACCCAGAGAAACAATGACACCATATTTCTTAGGATCAAGCCCTGAAAGAGTTGTCCTTTCTGGAAGGCTAAGAATATCGACGGAAACCTCTATGTCAGCTAGTTCATTCGCCTCTACAGGGGGGAATCGTGGGTCTCTTGTAGACGCGGAGATAGCATTCTGGATTATTTCAAGTGCAATGTTTTCCTCCGAAGGCTGTATTGTTCCTATGCAGCCTCTAAGAGAGCCGCTTAATGTATGGAGAGAAACGAAACAACCGGCTCTCTTAGATAGGAACTCTTCAGAAACCCAGTCAGGAGTTCCAATTAAAACACCATGGCGAATAAACTCCTCCAGAGCGTATCTTGCAATCCTTACTGGTTCAGAATAAGACAACTTGACCCCTCAATCGAAGAAGATCTGCGATAGTTTGTAGTACTCAAAAGGAACTAGCTTCTTTGTAGCTATTCCGTATTCAAGGGGTATAGAGATAATATCATTGCCTTTAAGTGCGACCATTCTTCCAAAATCGCCTTTCATGACAAGCTCCATTGCGTGAACTCCGTATCTTGTGCCCAGGATTCTGTCAAAGGCCGTGGGGGTTCCACCTCTCAGAAGGTGCCCCAGAACAACGGATCTAGTATCATAACCCGTCCTCTCAGAGATAATATTCGCCATGTAATGGGCAATCCCCCCCAGCTTTATATGACCAAAGGCGTCGATCTTGCTTTCATCGCCAACAACATTTTCCAATTCAGTTGGTTTAAAACCCTCTGCAACGGCGATAATCATATATCCAAATCTATCCATTCTCTTCTTAACATAAGTTAAGATTTCATCTATTGTCATTGGGTATTCGGGAATAAGAATTAGATGTGCCCCCGCTGCCATGCCGGCTTCCAAAGTAACCCAACCAGCTTCTCTCCCCATTAGTTCAACGATAATGATCCGTCCATGTGATTTTGCAGTAGAATGCAATCTGTCAATTGCATCCGCGCCAACATTTACAGCGGTTTGATAACCGAAAGTATAATCAGTATTGGCAACATCGTTGTCAATGGTCTTTGGTACACCTATTGCTTTGTATCCCATAGATGAAAGTCTTGCGGCCACGCTCAAAGTATCGTCCCCACCGATTCCTATGATCACATCAAGTCCGAGTTTCTTGATGTTTTCCTCCATCTTTATCCTCATATCTTCCGATTTGAAAGGATTCGTTCTAGATGTTCCAAGGATTGTACCTCCGAGAATGTGAATACCTTCAACATCGTTATCGGTGAGCTTCATGCTTTCACCGACAACCAATCCCTTCCAACCGTGCATCAAACCGATAATTTCTACGTTTTCCGGAGCAGACTTCACGATGCCTCTAATAACTGCATTCAAACCGGGGCAGTCCCCGCCGCCCGTCAATATCCCAATTCGCATTACTAACCTCCTGTAAGTCGTAAATGGTACTAATGTATTCACTGTATAATTATAACATGAAGAGTTTTAAAATTGTCTGAGGACAGAGAGGAAAGAGGCTTATGAAGCTGAGTTTGAAAGCATTGAAAGAAGAGATGACCTCCAAGGATTATTCACCTACGACAATGAGAGGTCTCATAGTGAAGCTGGGTCTGACTGATCGGGAAGAGAGGTCGTTACTCAAGAAGCATCTCGAAGAATTGACCGATTCTGGCGAGATCATAAAGGATTCAAAAGGAAGGTACATTGTTCCTGGAGAAAAGACTATAGTTGGCAATATTGAATTTGCAAGAAGAGGTACGGGAGCTTACATAAGTGTAGAAGACGGAGATGATGTTTTTGTCTCCCCCGAAGACAGTGGTTTTTCAATTCATGGAGACACTGTTCTTGTGGAAATAACGGGAAAATATCGAGAAATAAGAAAGGGAAAGGTCGTCAAAGTAATCAGCAGGAACAAAACGAAAGTTGTCGGTACATTCAAGACCAGGGGTATAATGGCTTTTGTCGTAGCTGATGATATGAGAATAAAGACTGACTTCTACATACCCCCCGAAGGATTCAACGGAGCCAAACCCGACGAAAAGGTTTTGATCAAGATCACCAGATATCCTTCCCCGGGGAGGAATCCTGAAGGTGTTGTAGAAAGGGTTATTGGTGACGCGTTAAGCCCTGAAGCAGATCTAATGACAGTTATTTATAGACAAGATCTTCCAGAACCGGGTTATTTTCCTGAACAGGTGAGAAAACAAGCTACCAGGGTTGCAAAGAACTTCGGTCTTGAAGACATTAGAGAAAGAGAAGACCTTCGAAATGAACTGGTTTTCACGATAGACGGTGATGACGCGAAAGACTTCGATGATGCAATATCGATAAGAAAGAGCAAAGAAGGAAATTACATTCTTGGTATTCACATTGCGGATGTGTCGCATTATGTTCAGGAGGGAACTCAGCTAGATCTGGAAGCTTATTCTAGAGGGACTTCTGTTTATTTGCTCGACACGGTTATTCCAATGCTACCATTTGAACTTTCAAATAATATTTGCTCTCTTAAACCTGAAGAGGACAGACTTACTCTTTCGCTGTTGTTGGAGATTGACCCTGTTGGACGTGTGATTTCCTCTTCAGTGAAGAATTCCGTGATCAATTCCAAGAAGAGACTAACATATTCAGAGGTTAACGATTTTCTAAATGGTGAAGCATCTTCAGAGATTTCGGAGAAACTGAGACCAGTTTCTGAGAGCCTCGAGTTTTCGTACGAATTGGCTCAGAAGATAAGGGACATCCGTAAGAAGCGGGGATCAGTTATGGATATTTCATCAAGAGAGGTTAAGATCATCTTTGACGAGAAAGGCAGGGTAACTGATATTCTGCCACAGAGTAGAGGAATATCTGAATGGATAATCGAGGAGTTCATGATACTTGCTAACGAGACTGTTGCAGAGATATTTAACAAACAAGGATTGCCATTTGTGTACAGGATTCACGATAAACCTGATCCCGAATCAATGATGCAACTTAAGAACTATCTGGAAGCACTTGGAATGAGGGTCAAGATTCCGAGAAACGTTCATCCTAAGGCACTCCAACAAATTCTTGAAAAATCGAAGGATCACCCTCTACACTCCTCCATAGAAAGGGTTCTAGTTAGAGGAATGAAGCGCGCTGTTTATTCCGACAGAAATATAGGTCACTTTGGACTTGCATCCGAAGCATACACTCACTTCACTTCTCCAATCAGAAGATACCCGGACCTTGTAGTTCACAGGTTATTAAAGGATTTGATCAAAAGTTCCGGCGCTGCTCTTGAAAGCCACTCGAAGAATCTGGAGGAGAGTCTTCCCAAAATAGCTTCGTGGGCATCGAAAAGAGAGAGGATAGCAAACGAAGCAGAATGGGATCTTATGGATATGAAGAAGGTGGAGTATATCTCCTCCCATGTCGGTGATTCTTTTGAAGGAGTTATCACAGGTGTAACAAAATTCGGAATCTTTGTGGAGTTGACGGAAAAGATGATCTCAGGTCTAGTCCACATCTCGACACTGGATGACTACTATGACTTCATCGAGGAGCAGAATATTCTTGTGGGAAGAAGGAATAAGCGAGTATTTAGGATTGGCGATCAGCTTGAGGTACAGGTTGTAAGAGCAGACAAGACAACTATGGAAATCGATTTCATAATTGTCAAGGACGACGACAATACGACCAAGCGAAATAAGCGTTCTTCTCCCACAAAGTCGAAGGGTAAGAACCCAAGGGGCCATAAAAAATCACATTGATAAGCCTCTTAGTCCATAAGAATTATTGCCTTGACGCAAGAAGTGCAAGACACTGGTATTTTGAAACCTTGATCCTCAAGTGATTTCGGGTTTTTGATTGGGATGCTCTCTATCAATTGCTTTTTGATTTCGAGTGAGACCTCAAAATATTGAGATGATAATACTATGATTTCCCAATCTTATGTAAAGTTGCTTCTTGAGCCAGTAAACATGGTATATTTTTTACAAGTCACTCTGAGAAGAGGTGTTGTATGGAGATTATTCGCCTCAAAAAAGACAAGAAGAGCTTCGATATCACAGACACACTACCATTTACGATCGCAATCCTCGATGAGGTTTACGATGGCGATATAAACGTAGCGATAGATGATTTGAAGTCCACTACGATTGAGAAGGATCTTCTGACAATAGGTGGTTTAACGGAAACTTTCGACAATATTGTGACGCCCGAAAACTATGCGCCCATAGAATACGAGGAATTTAGTGATTATCTGAAAGATACGGGTCTCTCCTTGGCTTCATTTGCTAGAGGTACGTTTTCTGGGTTTCAGGACAAAATACTTTCTATAGCTGACCGGGGTGAGTATGAAAGCGCTCAGAGGTTTCTTGATCTGCTCATGGATGCAAATGTTGACAAAGCGACGGTTTGTGAGTTGAAAGGCTCCATTTTTCTAGAGTCAGGTGATGAAGAAGAGGGAATTAAATGGCTTCAAAACGCTCTGAAGATAGATTCTTCACTTGTTACAGCGTATTCATTTCTTGGTCAGACATACTATAACAGGGGTGATTTTGATAGTGCGGCAGATTATTGGCAGAGAGAGATTGCAGCTTCTCCCGATCACCTTGTCACCTACTTCATGTTAACTGATGCCTATATCAATGCTGGTCGAATGGATGAAGCTTTGAATGTTCTCAAAGACCTATCGAAAAGAGATCCAGATAGTATCCTAACAAAGGTGGAAATGGCCGAACTTTATGAAAAGATGGGAAACCTAGAGATGCGAAGAATAGTTGAAAATGAGGTGCTTAGAGCAAAGCCGGTTTACATAAATGATATGGAACCCTGGGCAAAGATTCAATTTAAGCATTCAAATTACGAAGTTGTAGAAGAACTGGCGATAGATTTTCTCAAAGAAAACCCCGATAGGCCGGAGCTAAAGATGTTGCTCGTCGTTTCTTATATGAAGAAAGGGAAGTGCGATGAGGCAAAGAGGCTTCTTAAGGAATTCGAGGATGAGCAGGTATGGTACTTCTATGGGAAGAAAGAACTATTCGATGAATACCTCACTGAAGAAGAGAGAAAACAGTGTGGGATTACATAGCTTTTAGAGTCCCCCTCTTCTTTATTTTTGGGCTGATATTTGGAAGCTTCTCTAATGCTTTGATATTTCGTATTCCTTCAAAAGAATACTCAATGACCAGACCTCGAAGAAGCATATGTCCAGAATGCAGACACCAGCTCTCATGGAAGGATAACATTCCTTTGATAAGTTACATCTTTCTTGGAGGAAAATGTAGATACTGTGGGAAACCCATTCCTGTAAGGTATCCCGTCGTTGAGTTACTTACTGGCCTGTTGTTTTCACTGAATTCAGTTGTCTTTTCTCTGTTTGGAGCAATCTCAATGTCGGTTTTGACTACGGGATTGATTGTCTCTTCCTTTATCGATCTTAAGCACTATATGATTCCAGACTTCGGTGTGATTCTTGTTGCTGCTGGCGGCTTTGCCTGGTCAACTGTTGAAGGTCGATTTCCTACAAATTTACTTCACGCTCTTCTCGTTACAGGGGCGATGGTCGCTTTCTTTTTGATTGCAAACCTTGTAAGAAAGGATAGCTTTGGATTTGGCGACGTGGAATTGCTTGCGGCGCTTTCTCTAGCATCTGGCATTGTAGGTTCTTTATATACAATTATGATAGCTTCTTTTGCTGCGCTAATTGTCTATGCAATAAATGCGGCCGCAAAAGGCAGGAAATTCGATCGACGAGCTCAACTTCCGTTCGGCCCTTTCATTGCAATCGGCGGATATACGACAATCCTTTTTCTGGATTTTATTGAGGCATTGTATAGTGTATGACTATAAAAGATTGGACTCTTGCTTTAAAAGAAACCGGTTACGAATTTGCGGGATTCCTTAAGACAAAAAGCCTTTACTGTTCTATCACCGTTATAAGCGAGTACTGCGTAGAACTTTCAAACAGTGTAGTGTTCAAGCTCTATACTGACCGTAAAGGGAACAAAAGAATAGTCTTGCCCTCATTTCTCTCCGAAGAGAAGGGCGAATGGCTCCTATTTAGATGGGAGGAATTCAACGGAAGAGATTATGGTGGAGTTCACCTCTTTGTAGATGGCAGCTTCATGGACAATAAGGTAGGATACGGAGTATTGGTAATCTCAGAAAATCGAATTGAAAAGAGAATCAACGGCTGTATAAAAGAGAATCTGGAAATGAGAAACGTTACAGGTGAGATCGAAGGTGTAATTAGGGCGCTGGAATATTGCGAGCAAAAGGGGTACAGAAAAGTGACCATTCACTATGATTACATGGGACTGAGATGCTGGGCAGATGGAGAGTGGAAAGCGAAGAACAAACTAACGAGAAAGTACGTTGAAAGGCTCAAAGAATACTCGTCGCAGTTCGATATTGAATGGGTAAAAGTAAGATCACATACAGGAGAGACATTCAACGAGATTGCCGACAAACTAGCAAAAAGATCCGTTGGAGACTGTGGATAGAATCTCTTGAGAATGTAATGTTGATTGATTCTGCTTGGAAAATTGGCCGACACGAAGAAATACCATAATATTCTAAATGGTTACTGTATCGTACTCTTGACTATGAAGTCCGGGTACCGAATGAAATGGCTAGTGGAATCCCGGATTTTTCTACTAATTTGAAGAATTTCACTCATTCTCAGAAAACAAAATAGGAGGGGTATTTTTGAAGGTTTTCATAAGTGCAGACATTGAGGGAACTGCAGGAATTACGGACTGGAATGAAGCAAAGAAGGGGCACCAAGACTATGAGTATTTCAAGAAACAGATGACTGCAGAAGTGAAGGCGGCTGTTCAGGGTGCGCTTAAGGCGGGAGCCTCTGAAGTCACCGTTAGGGATGCACATGGGAGTGCAAGAAACATCGATCCTTCTCTTCTGCCGGAGGAGATTCGTGTCCTGCGGGGGTGGGCAAGAGATCCTTTTATGATGATGCAAGGAGTTGATTCAGGTTTTGAGGCCGTAGTGTTCACAGGATACCATTCGCCCTCTGGAGGGGCTCTAAACCCCCTTTCTCATACTATGACGGGCGACATATATTATCTCAAGATCAATGGCAAGCTTATTAGCGAATTCGAACTAAACGCGATGTCGGCCTCTTACTTTGGGGTACCGGTCGTTTTCATTAGCGGCGATGAAGGAATTGTACAAATCGCCAAGCAAATCGTACCTGGCATACAGACAGTATCAACCAACGTTGGCAAAGGTTCCTCAGTAGATTCAATACATCCGTCTAAGGCTGCAAAGCTTATCGAGGAAGGTGTTTACAGGGCGGTAAAGAATATCGAAGTCCAACCGGTATCGATGCCGGCGGAATTTGAAGTCGAAATTGCCTACGTTGAACACACTTTGGCTCACAAGTTATCTTTCTTTCCCGGTGTGGCCAAGAAAGACGATCGTCTTCTAACTTTCAGAGATCAAGATTATTACGAAGTTCTTAGGAAGTTGCTCTTTCTTCTCTAATAAATTTTGCGGGGTGGTGATGAAAGCCTTGGAACATGTTAATCATAATGATCGCGAGTGGACTTCATACGAATGCTGTCCTTTACTGGATAGTTCGAAGGAAGATTGGTTTCAAATTCAAAGCCGCATTCAGAGTATAGAGATAGAGCCTTTCTGTTCCTTCGAGAAACGTCTAGGACGATTTCGAAATTCATTTCGAGTAGATGATTAAGAATCCTTCGTCCATTGCCCATGTTTCTGAAGTCCTCGTGAACTGAGATTAGACCGAGGTACTTTTGTTTGGGAAGAATGCTCATCTTCATTGATCTCTGAAGAGTACGAAACTCCTGTAAGAGTCTAAATCCAAAGACGCTAAAAGGAAAGTTGATCATGTGAACTCGCAATTGCGCCAGTCTGTTCATATCTTCATGCGAGTAAAATGCATATATTGCGATTGGCCGTTTCCCTATTTCGCACACAGTTATGAATCCCAGATTTATTGCGCTGTCAATAATCAGAAGCCTCGATATACCAGCCAGAGCTTTGTTTCCCAGTGCGCTTTTGAAATGGGATGGGTCAGTATTGAAGACCAGATGCGGCAAAAACTGCAAGTCGCTCGGCTCAGATTGTCTGTATATAATTTTTTCCTTCTTCACGGGTTAATTCTATACTCTAACAAATGATTATTCAAAACCATAGTTGGCATGTATTTGCAGAGTGATTACTCAGACATGAAGTTTTTGAGGTGGATAATGAGAGTTACAGAAAGAGAAAGCGACGAAGGCTTGCATATAGCTCGAGCTCTTCTCGAAGGGAATGTTGAAGCTTGCGCAATAGTTTCTTCAGAAGGGAGAATCATAGTTGCAAATTCAACATGGGAAAGGCTTGCATCAGCCCGCTGTGATGAACTCAGTTTCTTGAGTGAAGAATTCGGTATGAAGCAATTTTCCGGGATGCTCGACGGGGTTAGTATGTTGAAGCTAGAAGAACTTCTGTCTGGTAAGACAGAGTATGTATCTTTCGATCTTAATGATTTTGAGAATACAAAGGGTTTATCATTTACAATAGTGATTTACAGTCTAGAGATTTCGGAAAGATTTCGTTACTTCGTTTCCTTGAGGGATAACAGTGAATCTACTGTTCTTAGGAATGCATTGAGAGATATGATCTATATCGATTCTCTATCGGGATTCGGAAACGAAAGATCTCTAGCTAGATTTCTCTCAAGAAAAATCTCCTCTTCGAAGGAAGATGGAGCTTGCTTTTCGATTGTTTGCACTATGTTGTCCGATTCGAAAGAGATAGCTGCAATGTTTGGAAAGAGGATACTGGATACTGTACTGCAAAAGCTTGGAAAGAGAATCACATTTCAGATAAAAGAAGGCAAGTCGTTTAGGATAATGGATGATGTATTTGTTACTGTACTGGATTGTAGTGATAGAAGTTTCATTTCTAGAACAATATCGGCAATCACATCAGATTTGGAGAAACCAATTGCCGTTTCAGATACTGATATATCACCTTCTATCGTGAGTGGAATTTGCCAGTTTCCCATAGATGGAGAAAGATCTGAATCACTTCTTAGTAATTGCCTTACAGCGATTTTTACAGCAAAGAGAGAAGGCTTGAAGTGGGGATTCTACGGCTGACTATCTAAGATAGAAAACCGCCGCGTCGAAATCACCTTTGTTAGAGCCGACGTCTCCGTCAACTGAAGCTGAATAGCCAGCAACAACAAATCCATCACAAGCAAAAGCAACAGATAGTCCTACATCGTCTTTGTTTCCTCCAAGATAGTCCTGCCATAACAGCTCTCCTTCAGCGTCGATTTGCAGGACCCAGAAATCACTGTGAGTTATGCCAGATCTCTTCATAACCTCGTCTACGGGCTGGTTAGCTGATGGATTGGATTCAGAAAAGCCTATCGCTTGAATTCCACCTTCTTGTGTAGTGAAAAAGCCTTTGATTATGTCGTTACCAGATCCACCATAGGTTCTTGCCCACAATAAGTCGCCTTCTTCAGATAGTTTTGCTACAAATCCATCGTAATCGGAAGAATCTCGCTCAAAAACTCCTCCCCTGGAATTTGTAGAGCCCGTGATAATTATCTCTCCTTCGTCGTCTATCCTTACAAAAGAAGGTGAATCCTCGCTCTCTCCTCCCAGCACTTTTGACCATATAACTTGTCCGTCACTGCTGACCTTGATTGTAAGAACAGAGGATAATTCAATGTAGATTCCATTTACTTGAAAGTGGTTGCCGGAATTTCCCTTTGCCTCTCCATCTTTCGAAGTTGTCTCAGCGACAATCACAACGTTACCGTTAGTATCGACATCAAATGCAACTCCACGATCAAAAGAACTTCCCCCATAGGATCTTTGCCATTCTAGGATACCCGATCTGTCCAGTTTTGCTAACAGGATCGAGCAATTTTCTTTAGATTCCGTCTTTGTTCCCAGAATCAAATAACCATCTTCTACTTCTATGACGGAGGCTGCCTCGTTAAAGATACCTTCACTCTTGAATCTCCACTTCTCATTTGCGTACCTATCAAGCTTTATCACAAGGAATGAAGACTCCACGTCGAATCCAACAGCGGTCCTATCGAATGCCTTACCCACAATCAGGAATCCATCGTCCGAGGTGGGTATGATGTCATTAAGCTCTACCCAACCAAGATCAAATCTCTTCTGCCACTCTAGGAAACCGTTGTCGTCGATCTTTACGATCCATCCATCCCTTGGAGTCGAGTCTTCTAATGGATTGGATTCCGAAACGAGATCCGAGGAACCGCAAAGGATGTATCCACCGCAGGAAAGAGACTTTATTCTGTTGAAGGAGTCTCTTCCTTCAAAACCTACAACTCTCTTCCATCTCAAAACCGGTATTTCTTCTGTCGAAAAAGACCATATGGGACCCTTTACCAATCCTCCGTTGCCATCATCCGCAACAACCTGCCAGCTGTAAGTTTTCCCATATGCTAGAGATGGCAATTCGTACGTAGTTTCATTAATGCTTTGTGCAAGCAAACCAAGGCTCTCTGTACCAAAATAGACGTCATAAGACAGCGTATCTCCGTCGGGGTCATAGCACTCCCAAGATAGAACCAGACTATTGAAAAAATCTTCAACTCCATCACCGGGATAAGGACCATGAGGCTCTTCAGGCCAGTGATTTTTGTCGACAACAATAATGCTGAAAGTCTCACAGTGCCATTGTTGCAGACTGTCTATAGCTTTTACGGTTACTCTGTGGGCGATAGGCGCCTCGCGTACCGAAGAATTGTAACGGTAGGTATCTCCTTCAATAAACCCCGGCCCACTGACTATTTCGTAACTTATCTCGCTCATTTCAGAAAAGGTGAGTTCTGAGAGATCGATCTCTAGTCTGTCACCTTCAAGGAGTTTCTGGTTTGCAATACTTAGAACAGGGGGTGGTGGCAAGTTCTTTACTGAGAATGTTATGTGAAGCACCGCTTCCGACTTTTCCGACTTAACAATGATATCGATTGTTTCTTCAGGTAGTTTTAGCGTATTCGAATCAACTACAAGGAATTCGCCATCAATCATTCCGTTTTCCCCAACTAGTGAGAACTCGAGGATTGTCCCATTTGCCCTGACAAAGTCCGACAGTGGTAGCGAAACAATCTCTCCATATTCTATTGTTACCAATTCAGATTCAGTTAATTCGAAATCTGAATTCTGTCTCTTCAGCATGCCAAATCCGGAGAAAACCGCAACAAACGCGATACATATTATAATGAGGAAAACGATTCTTCTCATAGCTCTTTCAAAGCCTTACCTTTCGGCTTTTCTTCTTCGAAGATCTCACAACCCGTATGAAAACCAGAAGTGCAATTGCCAGAATCGGAATTAGCCAAAAATATAGAGTCTCATCGCTCTTTTCACTTCCAGTAGGGGCTGACAGTGTGAATATCGCTTCCGAAGAATTGCCTTCAACATCTTTTGCAACGACAAGGTGTTCGCCATATTCATTCACGATAATGTGCATTTCCCTTTCCCTTTCATTTACGGGATAGGACTTTCCCGAAACCACAACCTCCCTTACGCTTACATCGTCACTCACATTGAAGCTTAGGATTTTTTCTCCTGCAGACGACGCATACTGAACAGAAACTCCATCAATTATCGGCTCCCCTGTAGAGACAGGGATTCTTGAGAGATAGTCCTTTTCAACCCAGCCATAATCTGAAACGTAGTAACAACTCTCACCTTCTTCAGTAACCTTAACTTGTTGACCTTTCCTCAAGTTGCCATAATCCTTGGAGAGCCAGAAGCTTTCTTCTCCTGCTTCTAGAGAAAAGGTTGCGACTGTCTTGTTCCCATCGGAATCATAGGCGTTCACAGTATATACGCCAGTTCCTTGAACCTCGATAGCAATTTCTGTCGATGTTGAATTGAGAGTGCATCGCGAAACAGTAAGGTCGGGAGCTATTACTTCTGCAGCTGTCACAGTTCCGTTATCTGAAACGGAAAATGTCAAGTACTTATTCTCCCCAATGGAGGCTTTCTGAGTTCTTTCTCCGATTATTATTGGAGGTTCAACATCCGGAGCTGATCTAGATAAGAAGCTTTCATCAACCCATTCTCCATTAACGAGGAATTCTTTGTTTCGGTAATCGTCCACTAGTACTTTGTCCCCTCTTTGATATGAGCAGATCTCTTTCACCACATACATGACGGTCTCTTTGAACTTAACAGTAATGGTTCTTTCGTCGTAGGAACCCGAGCTATCATAAGCTCTAAGTGTGTAAGTTCCTTCACCATCAGGGGTGAAAATAACGAAGCCGCCTTCTTCAATCGCTACCTCTTCTTCATCCACAGTTACTCTCGTTACGGGCTGGGAAACTGTGAAACTTACGGCGCTATTTTCCAGATCTATTTCTTGTTCACTCGGAGTGTAGATTCTTGGCAGCTTATCAAGCTGAAGTAGAATGAAACTAAGTTCTTTGCCAACCTCAACAGGGCTAGATCCATTTTCACAGGCTACTCTCTCCTTTGCCTTTGATGAAGAGACCCAGTTTCCCTGCGAGTTATATGAGAAATACTCCCCATCACCAAAACCGATCAGTGTTCCTATTGTTGAAGCCTTTTCAATGTCCCATACCTTCAGTTTGCCGTCTGTTGAGGAAGAATAGAGGACATAACCGTCCATTGAAAGAGCTATCTCTGTAACGTCCCAGGTGTGCCCAGTTATCATGTTTATAAGGCTAAATGAAGGCAGAGAGAGAAGCTTTATTGTCCTGTCATTGGATGCAGTATAAGCAACTTCATTGTCAATCAAGATCTTTGTTACCTGTGCATTGTGGGCTCTTGTTGTCCTAAGTGAGGACCAGGTTTTGACGTCATAGGATTTCAGTTGTCCCGCCTCAGATCCAAGAATCAGAATCGACCTTTCCTCATCCATGGAGACTGCTGTGAGGGCCCCTATTTCTGCTCTGATAACCTTCACCTGCTGCCCCGTGGAATAATCCCAGATTCTAAGAGTGCCATCTTCCGAAGCAGAGTACAGTCGATTCTGTTCAGGCCAATCCACAATTGAAAAGACCGATCCGGAATGGCCCCTAAGTGTTCTAATGAAAGCCAAGTCAGTAAGCGACCAGACCTTCACGGTAGCATCTGAGCTACAGGAAAACAATATCTTGCTGTCTTTTGTCACAATCAGATCGTTTACAGCGCTTGTATGGCTGCTAAGCGATTTTATTTTTCTTCCCGTGTCAAGATCCCATACAATAATCATTCCATCGTCGTAGCCGGCGACCGCCTTCTTACCATCGGGCGAAACAGCAACGGCAGTTACCCATGAACTGTTGAAAGAAAGGTTGTTCAGTAGTCTACCATCCAAAAGGCTCCAGACTTTGATTGTGTTGTCAATATAACCTGCGACAAGTTTCTCTCCGTCTGAACTTACTGCCACCGAAGTAGCGCTGAACGCCTTACTGTTCGGTAAATACTCTATACTGAACAATACAAGTGAAAAAAGCAAACTAGCCAATAGAGCTATTTTTTTCAATTTTATCACCCTGAATGAAGTTTTCAATCAATTCTACCATTCAAGAATGCCAAAGAACAGACAGACCGTTCTCATAGAAATTTCTGTATCTCCAATCGATAACCATTGGGATCCCTTGTGAAAAAGTGATAGATCCTGAATTCTTCGCTTACGGTTGGTTCGGAGCAGGTTACACCGGCATCTCTCAATCTACGGTAGAATTTATCAACCTCATCGGTCAACAAGGTAATTATCAAATTTGCCCTTTGAGAGTCAAGCTCAAGATGATTGCAGAAGCCTATCATTCCACCTACTTGAGTTGTGAATATTTGACAGCTCTTCTGATCTTTATATAGTTCAAGGCCAAGAAGGTCAATATAGAAGGACTTAGTTAAAGCCAGATTTTCAGTCCCGAAGAAAACGATAGAGTTTTCAACATTCATACCTTTCCTCCCTTCAAAGTAAAGGTCCGATCAGTGATCGGACCCTTCCGGTTGATCTTTCATACATTACTAAGGTGCTATGAGGAGAAGTCGCACTTAAAAGGGTGTCAATGTGCTTTACCCTGGCCTTAAAGCTCTCTCTAATCGGTATAGTCTTTCATCTCGGCTTTTCATGATTGAGACCTTTCAACGGGGTCTAAAGTTCATGATGAGTGTGTACTTTGGGTTTAGTAAAATTTAAATGTAAGTTACGACAGCTTATCTATGTTCATGAAAAACCTTAGGCCAGCTTTGAAGAGAATATTTCTGAACACAATTCGGGCATATGGAGACCTTCCGAGGGCTTATGAAAATAATAAAGAAATTCTATGGTGAAACAAAAAAGCAAAACCCATTCACACCCGTTAGAAATCCTTTCAGTAACATAAGAGCTTTCTCTAAAACAATTTCCTTTGTAACAACAGTCCAGCTTCTAGACCCGGTCATTCTTGGATTTCATTTCAGAGAAAAACCAGTAAGCCTTCCGTGTCCAGTTGCGTAGGTAATTGATCTCGTATGCCCACTGCAATCACCTATGAATTTCAGATTCTTATAACGGCTGTTGTTGATCTTGTTTGAGTAAAACTTGGCCTCTACGGCATACATGAGATTGTCCGGATAGGAAATTCCCGGGATTACTTCACTTAGCTTCTCAACAAATTCAGTGATGGAAACGGATATTCTCCTTGGGAGCACAAGATTAATATCTCCAAGAATATAATCTCCTTCAGGCAGCGTGGGCTTAACTCTCCCTAACCTCTTAGTTCTTTTGGCTTGTATGAAGTCCTCGTAAGTTTGAAGAATCACTTTTTTGCCACCCGCCAGAATATTGCTTAGCCGACTGATATATGAGCCGTATCCTATTGGATCACGAAAGGGCTCAGTAAATCGTGTAGTACAAAGTATTGCAAAATTGGTGTTTTCAGAACTCCCACCCGAGTTCGAGTGACCGTTCACTGTTACAAAATCATCGTAATTCTCCAAAACAACCTTCCCCGAAGGGTTATTGCAGAAGGTTCTTACAGTGTATCCTGTCTTGGTTTTGAGTCTCACTTTAAACTCGTACATCTCTTCGTTGATTTCTTCCACCACATGATCTGGGATTTCGAATCTGACTCCAATATCGACTGTGTTGCTAGAAGCCACGATTTCGGGATAGCGGTTTGTCGCTTTCTTTATTAGTGCATGGCCGCTTCTTCCAACAGCTATAACTACGTAGTCAAATACAGCCTCGAATCCCTCACCGCGAAGGATTACTTTCTCGTCTTCGATGTCCATGTCATCGACTCTAGAACCAAAGTGAAAATGAAGATTATTCCTTGTCGAGAATTCCTCAAAAATCTTTGTAAGCACCGAACTTAGTTTATCTGTACCTATATGCCAGAATGTAGAATTAACGGGCTCGAAACCTTTTGAATAAAAGAGATCAAAGAAACGCGACCTTCTATCAAAAGAGATACCTCTTTTCACCTCGTGCCTATCACCTGGATGCAGTTTTTCCAGGTAGAAGTCAACGACGTCATTCTGGATCGGGAGGGGAATCTCCATATCTCCTCCCATCGTTTCCGACACGAAGATCTTTCCATCTGACCGTATTCCGCTTATACTAGAACTGAAAATATCCTTTGAACGCTCCAGAACATGAATCTCATGATTCTCATCTAATATTTCGCTAATAAACCCTATCGATGCTGCTCCAAATCCTACAACTCCGATTTTCATTGTTATGCTCCTAAACAGAAAGTTTGTCTACACATATATATTATTCCCAACTGAACTTGTACCTGTGAAGCTGCAGTTCGTCCCGCAATTGCACAAGTTGCTTTCTCAAGACCTCGTTTAGAGGAGCACCTCTGTCTTTTCTAAACTGCCATGCTTCATATTCCTTTTCGCCTGCAGTGTAAATTCTTTCTTGACCAGGTGCTTTTCTGGATTCCCTGAGTTCTCTGAGGATGTCTCCCGCAAGCTTCTTGAAGTCATCGAGCTTTGTGAACGGTTCTATGTCTATCGCAATGAAAAAATGGCCTATTGGAATCGGCTTCTTTTCGTTGTTATCGGTAATTCCTGTTAACATCTTCAAATAGCTTCCCATTTGCAGCGCGGCCGATAGAATCTCAACAACAGTTGCGTATCCGTATCCTTTGTACCCAGCTGTCTCCTCGCCTATGCCACCCAGGGGAGTTAGAGCAGCTTCACCCTTTGTCAAATCAATCAGTATTTGTTGAGTGTCAGTTCTGGGTTTTCCATCTAGACCGATGACCCATCCCTTCGGTAGCTCTTTTCCCGCTCGAGCGTACACTTCGATCTTTCCTCTTTGTGCCACTGAAGTGGCACAATCAAGAACAAACGGAAACTTTTCATCCGTAGGGATTCCAAAAGTCAGGGGGTTTGTTCCCAACATGTTTTCCACACCAAATGTTGGGGCAATTGACGGACGAGCATTAGTGCCTGTAATGCCTATCATTCCGTTTTCAACTGCCATAATCGGATAGTAACCAGCTATTCCGTAATGTGTTGAATTTCTTACGGCTACCATCCCCATTCCATATCTCTTAGCTTTTTCAATGGCAAGATTCATTGATTTGAACGCAATTACATGACCCATTCCATTGTGGCCGTCAATTACGGCTGTCGTGGCGCTTTCCCTGACGATTTCGAACTCAGTGATGGGATTTTGGATACCAGCGCGAATTCGATCCACATAGATAGGTTTCAATCTGCCAATACCATGTGAATCAATCCCCCGTTTGTCTGAGGTGATAAGAACATTTGCGCAGATTTTCGCGTCCTCTTCTGGCACCCCGACTCCAACAAATACATCCTTCATGAAAGCTTCCAGAGTATCAAAATCGACCCAAACTACGTCTTTGTAGATATCCTTCACAATACTACCTCCTTTTTCTCCTTCTTCTGACATTATACAATCTGTGAAGCTATCTTCATTTTTTGCTTTCCAGAAGCATTGAATCTCTGTAAATCAAGGGAAGCAGAACCAGTTGAGATATTCACTCCGCCGTCACAGCATCTCAAGAATCGTTCAACGAGGGCACGGCTTGCTTTTCACAGGCACAATCGAGTAGAATTGACTGACGGCGGATAGATGAAGAAGATATTTCTATATTGTCAATGATGGAGGAAAGATTGGTGAAGAAGCTTGAAGGATAGAATCGGACCTGGAATATACCTCTACCCGATGCCGGTGGTGGTTATAGGAACTTTGAATGAAGAAAGGCCTAATTACACTACAGTTGCACTTTGTGGAGTTGTTGAAGTGCAACCGCCCATGATTCAGATCTCGCTGGCAAAGAGCAGACTGAGTTGCAAGAATATAGAGGATACAGGGTATTTCAGTGTGAATGTTCCTTCCCTTGACATGTTAAGAGGGGTAGACTACATGGGAATTCATTCTGGGAAGACGACCGACAAATCAGAACTCTTCAAAACCTTTTTGAGTGAAAAAGGAAATGTGCCTATGATTGAAGAGGCGCCCTTAAATATGGAATGTAAGATGGTTAGTAAATTCGAGTTCGGAGGAGTACACATTGTATTTGTTGGAGAGGTTGTTCAAACATATTGCTCTGAATCGTGCCTTGTCGATGGACTTCCAAATATTAAGAAGATTAGTCCGGTAACCTTTTCCGTTTATGACAATTCTTATTGGTCCATTGGCATGCACCTTGGGAAGGCATGGAATATTGGAATAAAGTACACCCCTCCAAGAGAAGGCGCGGATTAGATCCTTCGAAGGAGGGGTCTTGCGCCCTACTTCTTCTCGTATGATGTGGGCCCATCGGCCCAACTAGTTTTGTCCAACCATTCTTTGGGATAACCGGTTGACTGAGCCATGTTCCCTTTTTCATTTATGAATCCGTCATTATATCTAACTATGAGATACTCGGATAGTTTCCACCATGCTTCAACTATCTCTTGGGAGTTTCTAGAGCAGAATCTCGTTAGATATCTGCCCGCTTCTTCGGGCTTTGTGAGAAGAGTTTCCGTTATATGGGCTTCGATTTCCGGAAGGCGACTGAGTGATAGTGCTTCGTACTTCTCTTGCATAAGTTTAATATCCTCGTGCATATAGCTATATTTCAGCGCCGCCCAGTTAGAAACGAAATTGAACGCCCACCAGGCACTGTCTTTATTGAACTCCGAAGTGTCGCAGATTTGAATCGACTCAGGAAGATCGTTTACTCCTACAAAGAAAGGAATGAAACAAGTATCGGCCGGTTTGTCGAGCCCGAGCCACATGATTCCACCAACTGGATCTGGAAGCCAATTTCTTCCTTGACAAACAAAAACGTAACCACAATACGTAACCGAAATCGGTCTTTCCCATGCACCTCCAAGTTGTCGGGAAGGATCGCCTACGTCGCCCTGTCCGTCATAAGGACCGTAATATCTATCTGGATAACCGAACGGCCCGGCCGCGACGCCCTTTGTGAGATCAAACTCTGTTCCTTCGTAGTGATCCCTGTATAGATTCATCACATCACTGGCCGAGATCTTCTTGTCAGGCTTCACTGAAAATGGATACTCTCGAGTGAAACCATCTTCCACCCATGGAGACAGATTCATGCTTGGTGCTATGGACGAAAAAAGGCGCCACACTCGTCTAAGCGAATAGTATGGATGATTGTACTCACCCAAGCTAACAGTTCTTAACCAGTCTAGAGGGCCATCTTCCGGATCCCACCATCCGAATTTTTCTGCAACTTCATGAAGGGTTTTTCCATAAAGAAGATCCGGGTTTTCAGTATCAACTTCCCTTATTCTAAACTGATTTGCCGCAACAAAGATCTCTCCATCGGGTACTCTCTTTGCGACCCAAAGACCTCCGGTTCCCTCGGGAGAGGGCGCCATTTCGATAATCCATGCTTCATTAGGATCTGCAACGGGCAGAGTCTCTCCCGTTCCGTAGTATCCATATTCCTCAATCAAATAGCCGATCAGCTCAACAGCTTCACGAGCGGTCTTGCATCTCTCAAGCGCGACACGTGAAAGTTCGGATGAGTAGAATATCCTTTTGCCGGGTTCTGGACCGATCTGTATCTTTGCACCATCGGTACATTCACCAAACATCAACTGATGCTCATTCATAATTCCATAAGAACCATCGAAATAAGCGAAAGTATGATCTACTTGAGGAATCATTCCGATGGGAATCGAAAGGGGATACTCTGGAGTATCATATGCCGGAGCCCTATCAGAAACGATTCTCGGATAAATGAAGCTGTTAAACTGGGAGAATTCACCTATCGCCACTGCAGAACAGTACACAGGTCTGAAAGAGCCAGGTTCATGATCCTGAGCAGGCACATAAACTATTCTCTGATCTGCCAGATCGTTATCGTCTGAATGAGCGACAATCATCGATCCGTCTGCACTTGCACCTTTCGTTACAATCAAAGTTGTACACGCCATGGAACTACTCACAGAAGCCAAAAGAAGAACAAGAAAACATGTTCCTAGAAATTTCACAGGATCCCACCTCTTCTCTCTTTTAATTTGGAGACTATTCTAGATAGAATCATCTTCAATCCTAATCTATGTTAATATCTGGTCTCAAGCTCATCTCTAAAGGAGATCAAGTGAAGTGAGCTAATGAATCACAGCTTCTTGAACCGGTCGGCTGTATTTCTTCGTTAGCTGTGAGTCTGTCCAAAAATGCTTCTTCCTAACCGGAGTAGTGGCAAAATGCACACGATAGTCTTTGAGAAAATCTTTCCAAAAGCTTTTTTGAGATCTTCACAACAATATTGAATCAAGACTATAAATCGAAGGCATTCTCAGATCTCGTATGTTGCACATCTGTTGTGATTAGACTGAACAGAAAACTGCATAATCGATTGAGAAAAAAAGAATGAATCAAATATCTCCGAGCGATTCTCAGTAATCACGACTGATTCTTGTGACTCCGATCTAAATATACTCCTGCGGATTTGAAACCCAAAGCGAAAATTGATTCTATTTCTATGCTTTACACTCTCTTCGAAAGTGCTGTTCAAATTCGGGCGGTGATAGAATATTTGAGCAATATTGAAAGTCATATCACTTTATCTTTTGTCTAGGGAGGTGCTTAATGGATCAAAAGGGAATTTTCAGAAAAAGAAAACCCCCGCTAGGCTCCGTCCCGGGGACTCTTAGTATAGATGAAGGAGCACCATTTCCAAAGATCAGTCTCATTGAATTTGACAGAGATTTCATGAATGAAGATGTAATTGAAAGAGTTGAAGATCTAGAGACAGTCGTTTTTGCTACCGACAAAGTTCACTGGATTGATGTACAGGGATTGGGAGATGAAGCAACAATTCGAAAGTTGGGCGAAGTCTTTTCTCTGCACCCGCTGGCTCTCGAAGATATCACAAATGTTCCGCAAATTGCAAAGGTAGAGGAGTATGAGAACTGCATGTTTCTCTGTCTCCCAATGATGCGGATGGAAGGAGACTTGGTTGTTTCTGAACAGGTAAGTCTGTTCTTGGGCGAAACGTTCGTGCTTACATTCCAGGAGAGATATGGGGACGTTCTTGACCCGGTCAGAAAGAGAATGAGGAGGAACTCAAAGATCAGAAGCATGAACAACGATTACACTGCATATGCAATATTGGATACAATCGTCGACAACTACTATCCAGTCCTGCAGAGTATCGGTAATGAACTTGAAAAACTTGAAGAAGAGTTAGTTGAAACCATCTCCAGAGAAAAGCTTAAGGATCTATATTCAATGAAGCACAAATTAGCCCAACTGAAGAGGCTTGTTTGGCCAACCAAAGATGTTATTGGGCGAATCTCCAGAGAAGAGAGCGAATACTTCGAGGATCAGACTGCCCTTTATCTCAGGGACGTTTACGATCACATAATTCAGTCACTGGATATGCTCGATATCAGCAGAGAGCTCTCGTCAGAACTAATGAACCTATATCTCTCTTCCACAAGTAACAGAATGAATGAAATAATGAAAGTGCTGACAATTATCTCTACTATCTTCATACCATTATCCTTTATCGTAGGAATCTACGGAATGAATTTCGTACATATGCCGGAGCTTTCCTCAAAATGGGGATATCCCGTTGTTCTTGTTGTAATGGGTGTTGTGGTTTTCATAATGCTTTTGTTCATACACAGAAAGGGATGGTTCAGGAAGTGATTCCAGACTTCTAGATATCTTTGTCGACAAGCTACTGGAAGGTTTCATAGAAAGGGAGAAGAGTCTTCGTAAATGCTATAGAGAGAACGCTTTCTATCACGACTGTCCTTTTGATTGTCTTTTTTCCGATTTCAAAGAAAGATTTGCCATTCTTGCACAAGGTCCAGGACGCTAGTATATCATCTCCTTAAGACAGTTTCGGGCAGCTTGAGCAAGTTTTCGATCTTAACGAAGAACACGGGTCATTTTCATAATTAAGCGGAAGACCTTCATACTTGATTCACCTTTAAGTTATTGGTTCATATGTTACGCGAAAATCTCAGGCGCGGCGCTTATCAATCAAGAGAAAAACCCTTTTCAACGAGAGAAAGGCAACAGTCTACTACATCGCCATCATACAGCCTTCCGGCCCCCTCTGTGAGTTCAGCAATCGCTGTTGATGTTTCGTGGGCTGGCCTGTAAGGTCTGTGAGACACAATTGCTTCGAACACATCGGCAACTGTGACAATCCTGGTTTCAAAGGGAATGTCTTTGCCTTTCAAGCCGTGGG
The DNA here is from genome assembly GCA_016933635.1 of Kosmotogaceae bacterium. Lineage (GTDB taxonomy): Bacteria > Thermotogota > Thermotogae > Petrotogales > Kosmotogaceae > Mesotoga. The sequence goes on along the minus strand of JAFGAP010000071.1, from coordinate 1,796 downwards.
GATAACCCGAACCGTCTAATCTCTCATGGTGCTTCCTGACAATGTTTGATATTGGCCAGGGAAGATCAATTCTTTCCAGCATTTTGAAACCGGCTTCACTATGACTCTGAATAAGGAACCACTCGTTTTCGGTGAGACGGCCCGGCTTACTAAGAATCTCAGTTGGGACAGAAATCTTTCCAATGTCATGAAGGAGGGCGCCTTCTCGCACCGTGTCTATTTGCTCGGGACCCAGACCCATCTCGGTAGCAATGGCTGTAGCGAGTTTGCTTACTCTTCTTTGATGACCGGCCGTAAAAGGGTCTCTTACTTCAACAACTGTAGAAAGAGTTTCAATAAGACCCCTAATAGTCTTTTGAGCGGATTCCGGAATCGTGTCTTCGAACTTTAGGTCACTTAGGAAGTATACAGTGGCCGTCATCTTCCCAGCGAGTGATGGATCTTCGATCCTCTTGACAACGGCTTCGACCGAAACAGATGACCCGTTACTCCTGTTTATAGACACGAGGTGTCTTCCACCGTTTTCTTGACCAGCGGATGGTTTCTCCCTCCTCGAGCAGGACCGGTTATCAAGGAAGTTGTCAATACTCTTTCCTATTAGGTTGCTTCTTTCTCTTCCTAATAGGATTTCAGCGGTTTTGTTGACAAAGACGATTCTTTCATTTTCGTCTACCGAAATCACCGCTTGATCGATAGTACCTGCCAAGTACCTTGCCGACACAAATTCAGCTCGCAGATTCATTTCGGCGGAGATTTCTCTATGTACACTTATTAACTCTCGATCAGAAAGTGGCTTTATCAAGACCTCTTCACAGAAGCCTTCTTCAGAAAGAAAAAGCGCTTCCTGTCTCCCGTTTCGCGCAACTCTTATTAGGGCTTGAAAGTATAGGTGATCGGCCTTGCTGATCGGTCTACTCAGGGGTATACCCTCTACTACTGGAAGTCGCGCCAGACGATTGATCTCAAAGGCAAGGTTTTTTGCGACGGGGATGATGTTCTCGTGTGATATATCGACGGTGAAAAGAGCCATTCCAGAAGTGTTCTCTTCGAAAGCTTTTTTGTAAACCCTCAACTGATCAATCTCCGACAGGATACTGAATGATCTGTTAGAATGTACTGATTGAAGTGTTGAATGGGCATCTATGCCCTGGAAGAACGAAGGCGTTGTGGTTTTCTCTTGTTTTGTAAACAACGAACCAATACTTAGACTATTGGTCCTTCTGAATACTTTGATATCATTGGAGTTGGATCTGTCCGAAAACGACGAGATTCTCCAGACTACTCCTTCGTCGTCAATGAAGATATCTTCGCAATCGAAGAGGGCTTTGTAGAATTTGCCGATGAAGTCTCCAAAGTGTTTTTGTGAAACTGAGTTTTGGAAGACTACTCTTCCATTCTTGTCAACAACTACGACCGCTTCATCGATAAGATCGAGATAAAATCGGGTTGAATCCTCCAAAGACAAAACTCATTCATCTCTCATTCTAAAGGAAAATAATAACAAACGTTGGTTCAAATAACAATCTCGTCTCTACTAATCACCTGTATACTTTGTATTCTAACACTATTTCAGCGCTTTTTGGAATGAATCATCAACTGTTTGTGAGTAACTTTCTCCTTCGAATAAACCATCGCACGTTCGACGAATAAATCTAAGTCTTTCAGAGAGATCTTGTTCTAGAGAAGAAGATCTCTTCTATGGCCAAAGCAACACCATCATCATTGTTTGATTGAGTTACATAATTGCAGACGGCCTTCACTTCTGGAAGAGCGTTTTCCATGGCTACAGAAAGACC
>JAFGAP010000070.1 GCA_016933635.1 Kosmotogaceae bacterium | reverse complement strand
TGGTTATCATGCCGGTCTGTCACACCGGTGGCCGCGAGTTCAAGTCTCGTCGTCCCCGCCAGAGAGAGTCCTTAGGGGCTCTCTTTTTTATGCATATCGGAAGCTTCAAACCATTATCACGCTCAAGACTACATGCAAGTTCTTCCGGTAAATATCTACTTAACTTCTTTCAGGTTGAGGACGGTTACAATATGTTCAGAGTAACTGTGTTCGATCCTAAGTCCTAATGATTTAAGATCAATTCCTGTCGGGTCGTTTTATCCATTCACGTCACTGTCGAGAAGAGAAGCCTTTCTGACCATTGACTTCTTTAAGCTGGATTTAGGGTGTTGAGTGCTTCAGTATAAGATTAGTTTCTTCCGAGTTCTGGAGGTGTTCATGGTTGCCTGCCTGCGTCAGGGTTCTAGGTATCGATCCAGGTTTTGGGACAGTTGGATATGGAGTAGTTGAGATGAAATCGTCGCGGATCGATCTTGTTTCATACGGAGCGATCAGGACTGAACCGGAAGAACCTATGCCGGACAGGCTTCTAAAGATTTATGATCAACTTGAAGAAATTCTACTCGAGTTTCACCCCGATGAATCGGCTGTCGAGGAGCTTTTCTTCTTCAGAAATGTCACGACGGCGATTCAGGTGAGCGAGGCGAGGGGGGTTATACTTCTTGCGATGAGGAGACACGAAGTACCGATATTTGAATATACACCCCATCAGGTAAAACTGGCTGTTACTGGCTACGGAAGAGCTGAAAAGGGGCAGGTTCAGAGGACTTTGAAAACCTTCTTTCGAATGAAGGTCAACCCCAAGCCCGATGATGCGGCCGATGCGCTAGCTGTAGCCTGGTGTCACTTGGCTGCAAGGAAATTTCCCGGAGGTGTTCGAAAGGCATGAGACTGTTTATGAGAAATGTGAAGCTCCCTTTATCTAGGCTTCTTTCGAAGACTTTGAGCATCGATTCATCTTTCGAGTGTGATGGAATAGAGATTTCCGACATATCCGTAGACTGTAAGTCTAAAGAGATAGAGTTAGCTTTCAAATGTGAGGTTAGCAGCGAGATAAAGGAGTTTCTTGAATCTGTCTTTTGTGAGAAGGCTTCTCGGGTTCTTAAATCTTCCGTGACTCTTTCGTTTAGGTCTGTAGGCAGCAAGGATGAAATACCTGGAGAAGACGCAGTGGAAGTTACCGAGTCTCAGTTTAGAGAAATACTCCAGCTTACGAATGGTGCATCTTCTTATCTTAGATCCTCGGAGATGGCGTTCATAGACAACAAGATAGTTATCACGGTACACGACCAGTTCTCATTTCAACGGATAAGTTCTAAGAAGCATGACTTACGAAAGGCAATAGATGAGGTCTGCAAGAGAAGTATTCCCTTTGAGATAACACTGGACATCTTGGATGATCGGGACTCACCAGTTGAGGAAGTCTCTTTCGATAGAGAAGATAATGGAGAAACGGAGCATTTAGAAGAAAGATCAGATTCAGTCTTGATGGGTAGATCGATCAGGGCAGTCTCTGTGAAGATGAATGAAGTTCTTGGCAATGAAACCAATCTTGTTGTCAGTGGGAGGATCTTTGGACTCGAGTACAGGAATGGCAAGCTTTCGATTCTAACGTTCAATGTGACTGACTATACGGATTCTCTCACCGTCAAACTCATCGGGGAGAATGCTCGCTCTCTTTCCGAAAAGTTACGCGAAGGCGATGAAGTAACGATTAGGGGGAAGATGGAAACTGACAGCTGGATGAAAGAAGAGATTCTGATCCCTAGGGATATCATAAGAACTAAACTGCCGAAACGTATGGACAATGCAATGGAAAAGCGCGTCGAGCTGCACCTTCACACGAAAATGAGTTCTCTGGATTCTGTAGTAGATGTAAACGACTTGGTAAACACTCTAAAAAATTGGGGCCACGATGCCGCTGCAGTGACTGATCACGGCGTTGTTCAGTCTATACCGGAGTTTTACTTTGCGGCAAAAAAGAAAGGAATAAAACCTATCTTTGGTATGGAAGGTTACATGATAAAGGACTCGGAACAGATATCAATGAATCTGGAAAAAGAGGACTCGCCTCTGGAAAGCACGACCTTCATTGTTTTTGATCTTGAAACTACAGGTCTGAATCCGAAAGAAGACGAGATAATAGAAATCGGTGCAATCAAGATGAGAGGTAATGAAATTCTTGAGACATTTTCCTCTTTTGTGAAACCTCAGAAAGAACTCTCGTCTCTAATAACAAGCCTAACTGGGATAACTGAAGATATGCTTTCTGGCGCAGGCACAATCAAGCAAGTTCTTCCTGAATTCATTAAATTTGCTGAAGGAGGCATTCTAGTTGCACATAATGCCTCTTTTGATTATGGTTTTATCCGCAACTCAGTAAAGAAATACTTCGGAGGCGACTGGGAAATGCCGTGCATCGACACCCTTGCCCTTGCAAAGAGCCTTTACAGAGCCAAGAGTTACTCTCTTGACAATGTAGTGAAGCGACTTAAACTGGGACATTTCGATCACCATAGAGCTTATGAGGATGCAAAGGTTACTACAGAGGTCCTTAAGAAATTCCTTCAGCAAGCTAAGAAGAGAGGAGTCGAGAAAGTTAACGAGTTGGAAAAACTGAGAAAGAACCAGAATCTCGACTCGCTGAAGCCTGTTCACATAAGTATTCTTTCAAAGAACAGAAAGGGTCTTGAAAATCTCTACAAGTTGGTTACTGCATCACACACCAAATACTTCTACATGAAGCCAAGGATACCAAAGAGCTTGCTTACTGATTTCCGAGAGGGCCTTCTCATAGGTAGCGCGTGTATTTCAGGAGAGCTTTCCAAGGCATATATAGGTGGTGCCAGTATAGATGAGCTCGAGGAGATCGCAAAGTTCTATGATTACATTGAAGTCATGCCACTCGATAATATTGATACGTCAGAGGGCGAAACTAGTATGTCTAAAGAGACGCTGATAAAGATGTATCAAGAGTTTTATAAAGTTGGGAAAAGGCTAAATATCCCAGTTGTGATGACCGGCGACGTACATTTCGTCAATCCACATGACGATATTTATAGAGCAGCGATAAACGCGGCTCAGGACTATGATAACTTTCAGAATCAACCTTCTCTTTATCTCCACACTACCGAAGAGATGATTGGCAAGGCTTTGGAAATCTTTGAAGACGAGGGGATCGCTAAAGAAATCGTTGTCGATAATTCGAGATTCATCGCTTCGCAAATCGAAAACGTTGTCCCGATTGAGGGCAAGCTGCACCCACCCGTAATCGAAGGCGCCGATGAAGAAGTAAGGAAGATGGCCACTGAAAATGCAGAAAGGCTTTATGGAAAGCCTTTGCCTGATATTGTTGAAAAGAGGCTGAATCGGGAGCTTGAAGCAATAATAGGTCACGGCTATGCCGTTCTGTACCTAATCGCCCAGAAGATGGTGAAGAAGTCTAATGAGGATGGCTATGTGGTAGGTTCTAGAGGATCGGTGGGGAGTTCTCTAGTGGCTAATGTTATCGGTATTACTGAGGTTAACCCTCTTCCACCACATTATCTATGCCCCGAGTGCGGTAAATCAGTATTCCCGGATACCGACCTGGAATCCGGTTATGATCTACCCGCCATGAAGTGCCCTGGATGTGGAAATGAAATGTCGAAGAACGGTCAGAGCATACCATTCGAGACCTTTCTCGGATTCGAAGGAGACAAGGTTCCCGATATCGATCTCAACTTTTCCGGGGAGTATCAAGAGAAGGCCCATTCATTCATTGAAGAATTGTTTGGCAGAGACCATGTTTTCAGAGCCGGCACGATATCCACACTTGCTGAGAGAACTGCCTTCGGGTTTGTCAGGGCTTATTCCGAGAAGAGTGGCAGAACTCTGAGGAGAGCGGAGCAGGAGAGAATAGCCCGTGGAATAGTTGGAGTAAAGAGGACGACCGGACAACACCCCGGTGGATTGATGATCGTTCCTAAAGACATGGATGTTCATAACTTCACCCCTGTACAACATCCCGCAAACGACACAAAAAGCTCGACACTAACCACACATTTCGCGTATGAAGTTATCCACGACGATCTGGTCAAAATTGATGCACTGGGACACGACGATCCGACCTTCATCAAAATGCTGAAGGACATTACGGGAGTGGATCCCGAGAAGATTCCGATGGACGATGCGGAAACCCTTGGAATCTTTTCATCGTTGAAGCCCCTTGGTTTGCGATTTCACGAGCTTGGAACTGATATGGGGACACTTGGTATCCCCGAATTCGGTACTACCTTTGTTCGAAGCATGCTTTCAGATACGAGACCCTCTACTTTTGGCGAGCTAGTTAGAATATCAGGCCTCTCTCATGGAACTGATGTCTGGCTTAACAACGCGAAGGACATCATCACTTCGGGACAGGCTTCGTTGTCCCAGGTTATCGCCTGTAGGGACGACATCATGAATTATCTGATTGGCAAGGGGATGGAACCAAAAGAGGCCTTCAAGATTATGGAAAAGGTTAGAAAGGGTAAAGGCCTTACCAAGGATGATGAAACGGAGGTAAGATCTTGTGGTGCTCCTGAATGGTTTTTGAATTCGTGCAAGAAGATTAAGTATCTCTTTCCCCGGGCACATGCCGCTGCTTACGTGAGCATGGGTTACAGAGTAGCTTACTTCAAGGTGCACTTTCCTCTCGCATTCTACAGCACCTACTTTTCGATCAAGGGTGGGGAATTCGATATAGACATCTGCACTTCCGACATAAATTCAATCAAGAAAGAGATAGTTCGATTAAGATCCGATCAGGATAGAAATGTCAAGGACAGAGCGAAGGAGACGCTTCTTGAAGTGGTTATGGAAATGAAGCTGAGAGGATTCTCTTTCCTTAGCGTGGATCTTATGAAGTCCCACCCTACGAGGTTCTTGATTGA
>JAFGAP010000069.1 GCA_016933635.1 Kosmotogaceae bacterium | reverse complement strand
TCCAAGGTCATGTACCTTTGCCACAAAAAACCTCTGTAGATCTTTCTTCCCCAAGATGAGATCTCTCTGCTAGAAGTTTCGAAAGATATGCGATTCTTTCGGTGTGAAATGTTGCGAATTTACTTTTCGCATCGATCATATACATCAAAACGTCCCCAACTGATTGAAGGTGATGATTGCTCAAGGGGGTTTCCTGATGTCCTGTTCGAATTCGTCATGAAGTGTGTCTTTATCAACTACTGTACACCAGAAGCCTTTCTTCTTTGAGGTCTCTTCGAAAGCTGTCTTCTCTTTCTCGAGGAACTCATTTGAGTTCACTATTCTATGTCGTATGGATTCATTTTCTTCTAAGGTTCTTTCACCGGTGAGTAATGAAATACTTACAGTATCTGCCAGATGAATGATGCTTGCCGTTAAGTCGTGATCGTTCTCGGGAGTTAGTAGAATTGCATGGTAATGATGTTTTTCAGCGACATCCGCTAAATCAGAGACATCCTCTACATGTCTAACAATTCTTGATCCAATAATAGAGTGACTTTCCTGGAGCTCATTATCGATCACTAACCACCTTCTGATTGAGGCATTATCAACACCCTGTGTTCTCTTCGCCTGGTTCACCTGCACTGGATTTAGAAGACCAATATCATGGATAAATCCAATTACATTCATTCGGTTTACAGGTAGGCCAAGCTCTCTTCCCATCATTTTCGAAATGCAAGCAACTTGAAATGCATGAAGATCAATCCTAGAAACTCTTCGAAGAAGTCTAAACAGTCTTAGACACATCTCCTTAGTATTGAAACGCACACCAAAGTTCCCCCTCTTTCGAAATGATGTTTTGATTGTTTGCCTCACCTTGAGACTAGCTTAGGCTACAGACTTTCTTCCAACGAGAAGCACCGTGCGAAAAAGACTTATTCATACGATGTTGATCCATTGTAATACTATTTTTTAGATCTGGCTTGCAAACCGGTTTCTAAAGCTGAAGATCTATAAGGACTTCTTTCCAAACGCCATTCAATTCTACTTTCTCAATCGAAAACATCAAGGTTTTGTGTTCAGTTTATTCTTCAATACAATAATTATAAAGTGTAACTTGATTTTTTTACACTATACGTGATAATATTAAACAAGATTTTGCAGAATTTGAGGTGATTTGATGAAAGGTTTGGGGAGAAATTTCTGGCTTTTCACTCTTGGAAGATTAGTATCACTTATTGGAAGCGGTGTTCAAGCGCTAGCGATACCGCTCTACATTTTGGATCTAACTGGCTCCGGGGTGATGATGGGCACATTCTCTGTAGTAACGATGCTGCCTAGAATCCTTTTTGGCCCAATCGCCGGTGTTTTGGGTGATAGATTCAATCGTAAATATATTATGATATATATGGATTTTGCTAGAGGAGCAGCAATTATTGTTATGGCCTACCTCTCAAGTGTTGGTGTCCTGAACCTAGCGCTTCTCTTTGTCTTCCAGCTAGTTATATCGACTTTTGATATTTCATTTGATCCGGCAACTGCTGCAATGCTACCAGATCTCATTGAAGAGAACAAACTTCTGAAGGGAAACTCTATTCTTGGCGCTGTTAACTCCGTCTCCTACATAGTCGGTCCTGCACTCGGCGGAGTTTTATATGGACTTTTCGGAATCGAAATAGTTTTCATTATAAATGGAACATCGTTCATTCTTTCTGCGATTAGTGAAATCTTCATAGTTTATCAGCAGACTACCAAAAAAACTCGGGTCTCGATAAGGAGTGTTTTCACCGATATACTGGAAGGCGTTGGCTATTTGAAGAAGATCGACGGCCTGATGATGGTCCTGATGTTTGCGATGGTTTCCAATTTTCTGTTGACTCCGATTTTCGCCGTTGTTTTTCCTTTTTTCGCCCGTACAGTGGTTGGTTTCTCCAGCGAACAATACGGTTTTCTCCAGTCGGGTTGGGTATTGGGAGTTCTCTTCGGAAACATTCTAATTGGTACGGTTCTCGTAAATAAGAAACAGGGCAAACTGTTTGCGGGAGGATTGGCAACAGAAACAGTCTTGAATTTTCTTCTTGCCGCTCTCTTCTTTCCTTACTTCACAAGTCTTTTCGGCGGACCTTCCTGGTTGTTCTTTGCAGCACTGGGAATACCGATAGTTGTAATGGGTGTGTTCAATGCATTTGTGAATACTCCGCTTCAAACGCTTTTTCATCGAATAGTACCTACCAGCCACAGATCAAGAGTCTTTTCCGTAATTTCGATTCTAGCGCAAATTGCAACACCTCTCGGTTCAGCGGTCTTTGGGTTCGCAGTTGACAGGCTTCCAGTTCATTATCTTGTGTTGATATCGTGTATTGGAAATGCCATTCTCACCATTGTCTTCTTGGCAAAAGGAATGTCCAAACTCTTTGAAGTGAGGCCGGGAAAACACGGAGGAGATTCATATGATAATGTTGAGGAAGTTGCCTGAGGAAAAATCGGGATATAAGCTTGAGTATGACTCGAAAACTTAAAAGATGAAAAGCTGGACGACAAAAAGAAGAACCGGAGGAAGTCCTCCGGTTCTTGTCAAAAAATCTAAGTTCATTCTGTTGCTGTAGGAGTCTCAGTCTCAGCTTCGATTTGCTCCAGTTCGGAGAGTATAGAATCTATCTCCGCCTGAGCGTCTTCAGATGGTTCAACTTGTATCAAAGCTTCCAGGTAAACGAGTCTTTGATTAAGCTTCTCTTTCCTCCAGTCGGGACTGTAATCGAGCTCAAGGGAAAGGGAGTTATTCCTAATGAGGATGTATAGAACGTCTGCTCTAAGTTCATCGGTAATCTCTTTTTCAAGAACGCTAACCAGGCCGGATTCAATCTCTCCAATTGTGTTGAATACGTAATCTACAAAGCTCTGTCCATAGTTGCTTAACTGCTGCTGAAGAAGATCCTGGTTCATGAACGTGCTTTCCAGTTCCTCTAACAAGGCATTGTAGTATGCTGCGGCAACCTCGGGGTTTTCACCATCCAGATCATACATTTTCTGAACGATCATACCGCGCTTCTCACCGGCTTCAAAGAGATTTCTTATCGCCGTCTCATAGTCCGGACTGTCAGTGTAACCAAGCATTTCTGAAAGCTCGACAAATGCTGCATATTCCATCGCGGATGCTTCAGATGAGGCCTCCTCGCCAAAAATGTCTGCCGCTATCTCGACGAAAAACTCGTTCGCAGTCTCTTCTGTCGCTTTCGCTTCGGCATATTTATTATAGAAGAGGAGCTCATTATCCAGAATCTCATAATCGAAGTCGTTTTCTTCTATATAGCTCTCTATCCACCTGTTATACGTATCGTTTTGATAGCCTGATACAAAATCGTTGTAGCTGGCCGAGTTGACAACATCTTCAAGGCTGTTTATCTCAATTCTCTCTTCTACAATTATCAAATGATAACCGAATTCGCTTTGGACGGGCCCATACAACTCGCCGATAGGAGCAGTAAGGATAGCTTCCTCGAATTCAGGAACGGTTTGACCTCTCAAGACTGATCCCAGCTCGCCTCCATTGGCTGCCGACGAAGAGTCTATAGAAAACTGAAGCGCGGCTTCTGCAAAGGTGATTTCGCCGCTTTCGATTCTATTCATTAATTCAGTCGCTGTCGCCTCTTCTGTAACCAGAATGTGTCTGGCTCTTATAGTCTCAAACTGATTCTTTATCTCCGGTTTGAACTCTTCGAAATAGGCTGCCAGAGCGTCATCGCTTAAAGGGGCTACCGATTCTTGAACGAGCTCTGCTTTAAGGGCATCGGAAACATAGTTTCTCATTTCCGATCTGAACACTTCCATGGAACCATAGATCGCCTCTATCTGCTCAACCATGTCGGGACTTGATGTGTACATTTCCATCATCGAATCGGTTTCCGCGTCAATTTCCTCTTCAGATGGAATCAGATTGCTCTCCCACGCATAGTAATCTATTAGCTTCTCATCAACGATATATGGTATTATCATGGTTTTCAGCCCAATCTCACTTGGCGTATAGTAGCTATCAAAATAAGGATCAAGTGTGATTCCTTGACTTGCCGCATTTGCCACTGTTGCACTAAATGCCTGCTCAATTTCCTCTCTTGTTATCCAGAACTCACTAGATACTGCTTCTCCACCTTTTGTGATCCTGACTGCATACTCCGCCCCAACCAGGGTGATCGAAAGAAACGCTGCCAGTAGTATTAGTAGAAACTTCTTCAAAATCATTCCCCCTCGTGTATTAAGTACATTCATGATAACATTTCATTTGAAAAGGTGTGTCACGAGAGGTGAATATTTTGAAGAAAACTGCCCTTGATCTGGATAGATTCAACTCAATGTCATGGAAGTGGTTGAACTTTGAGGAGGCCGAGCTGTCTGGCGGTGAGAAATCCAGGCAGCCGCAAGCCATGTACTTCTTCACAGACGAAAAGAACAGATCCTTCTGCCGAAGATACAACAGGGAAGTGAATTTCAAAAGGGATGTTGAGGATATTGGTCTTTGTGATAAATGTGGAATGAGATTTCGAACCTACAGGGCAGCTCAGATATGTGTATTTGCACCTGCTGAAGCTTACTATACAATCGACACACGTGACGAAGCGAAAGAAATCGAGGAGTTTCCCGATAAGGACTTTGCGGAAAAGGGAGTAAGCGACTTCGAGAGCAAGAGCTGGCAATAGAAAGCTTTCTAACAGGCGTACTCTGGCTATCTTCATCCTCAAAGAGTTTAGAGAAAATCACAAATATCTGTTTGCATCAGATCGAATCTTATGACTGAACCTTCTTGGTTAAATCCCGAAGGATTTCTTCGTCAAACAGTTAAGTTATTTTGGATTTCAATAATTGAGTGTTTTTATTATTTCACTTTTTCTTGGAGGTGGACAATGAAGAACCTGTCTAGATCGTTTTTTCTGTTTGTCGCATCTGTGATTGTTGTCTTTTCCCTTTCTTCCTGCATTGTAGTGGACAACCCGGTTGTCGTTAGGGTGCTCTTTGAAGAACTTAAGGGCGGAGCTTACTATGGAGGGGCTCTCCTCTTCTCGCCTTCTGACATGTCTATTTCGCATTTGGGAGAGGGAACTTTGATTGCGTTCCAGGATCTCAGAATGGAGTGGACACCTGAAGAAGGTACTTCCATCGCGGATAGAAACTACGGTTATCTCTACATTAAATCCATAGATGGAACTGGTATCGAATATGAGTACCTGATTTACGATTCGGAAGGTGTAATTGTCAAGCGTGTTGACTCAGTTTTTCAGCCGGTTTCTATAGGATCTCAGGATTTCTCGAGTACATCTGATGTTGATTTCTTCTCCGGCGTCTCATACCATTCTGCCGCCGGCATGCAGGATCCAAGTATTAGCAATGGGTACCTCTTAACCTTCAAACACGATACACCCGATGGAGAGAATTCCACCCCAATTTCTTTCAGAAAAGTCCTTTTCAGAGTTCAGCAACCTCCAATGGTTTCCTCGACCAGATTTCCCAGAGGCGTAATTGCAGTGAGCAATTCTATACCTAGATCACTTGTGATAAACTCTTCTCTACTTGTTCAAGAACCCTCTGAAATCGAAAATCAAATCGTGTTTTCGAAGACATCTTCTGTCCCTAATTTCTCAAATGGTGATTACGTATTTGACACAATGAAAGACTCTTTGAGAAGAGTTGTTTCGGTGAATGATTCTGACCCTTCAAGAGTGATACTTGAAACGAAAGAAGCTTTTGTTGAAGAGGCTCTGGGTACGTTAATACTGAACATTGAGGGTGATGTATCAGAAATAATAGAGAAATTTGGATCCGAAAGTGATCGTTCCTTTGCAGAGAGTGTAACAACAAACCTGATTGCAAAAGAATGGGAAGTATCTATCGTTGATGAGGATGAGATGAAAGCTGCAATTAAGAATAAACTGGTTCTTGACGCGAATATCAGTCTTGACTTTCATCTTTCGTGGAACAAGTTCAGCTCAAATGGAACGCTTCGCTTTCCGGCAACAGTTTCTTCGATACTGGAAATAGTTGGAAAGGAAGGGTTCGAGATTGAAAAAACTAAGAAGGTTGCTGAACCAAAGGTAAGCATAAGTGTATGCGGAATTCCCGTAAAAGTCAGCATACCGATTGAGCTATTCTATGGAATGGAAACGCAGATCGAGAGCATTGATCTTCAATTCGGTCCCCAGATAGAGGTTTATCCGAAGTTCCATTACGAAGTTGAAGCAAAGATAGACTTCCACGGAGCTCATGGAAAGAGTTATTCAAGGGGTTCTATAGACTACAATTCAGTCTTTGTTGATAAGATCGATTTCGAAGGATCTCCTGAAATTGAAGGAAGGTTTGGCTTCAAGTTCCATCCGGGAGTAACTATCGCTTGTGTCCTTCGTCCGGAGATGGAGATGCCAGTCGGTTTCTCTGCAAAAGTAAATGAATCGAAGGCCGAACTTGATTTTGAGACCGAGGGCCATATAGTGATTAAGCTAGATCTGTTATTCTATAAGCATACTTTTGCAAAGACAAAGGTCTTTAGCCAGACGAAAAACATATATTCAAAAGAGTTCTAACAACTGTTCAGAAAGCTTTTTATTTTAGCCATCTTGTTAGTGACAGGGAATTCGAGAAAATGACCTTGCAAAGTAAATCGAGGGCATCATCAAAGAATAGAGGTTGTATATAAGAGTATAGTAGAATTTCAGGCATCAGAGAATGAACACGGGCATCCCGAAGCATTGCATGCAAAGGGATGCCCTCTATTAATGAACTATCTCAGATATGAATACTCATTCCATTTACGCCTTCAAGTGCACCAAGTACTGTTTCAGAAAGAGTTGGATGAGGGTGTATTGAGTTCTCAAGCTCTTCGACCGTTAGCCCATTCTTGACTGCTATTACTCCTTCCATTATAAGCTCCGTTGCAGATGGAGAAACTATGCTCATTCCTAGAACCTTTCCATTTTTCTTATCCGCGATTACCTTGACGAACCCAGTGTTTTCTAGTACAGTCCTTGCTCTTCCATTGGCACTCAAGGGAAATTTAGCGATACTTACTCTCTCCATATCTTCAACATCGTCTTCCCTTATCCCGGTTGACCCTACCTCCGGATTGGAAAAAATGATTGAAGGAACTGCAGAGTAATCCATTTCAATTTCCTCGCCTGCTATGTTGTGAGCAGCTACTATACCCTCATAGCTGGCAACATGAGCAAGCATTATTCCGGCTCTAATATCACCTATTGCATAAACACCTTGAACGTTTGTTTGCATTCGGCTGTTCGTAACAATTCCCCTTTCAATTTCCAGACCAAGCTTTCTGACATCTTCGGTTATAGAGGGTCTCCTGCCAACTGCGACAAGAACTTTCTCGGCCTGAAGAGAGAGCTCCTGTTCGCCTTCGGCATTTAGAACGAAGATACATTCATCCTTCTCTACCTCAGTCACCTTTGTTCTTTCAATTATTTCAACTCCCTGCCTAGTCAATGACTTTCGAATATCATCGGCGACATCTCTATCCTCGTACGGAAGGATGTGGTCCGCAAGCTCTATGATTGTAGTCTTCACTCCTAATGAACTGAAGAATGTTGCGAATTCAACACCAATGACCCCTCCACCAACAATTACAAGACTTTCCGGCATCTCTTCCATCTGAAAGACATCGTTGCTGGTCCAAATCCCTTCGATTTCACTGAACGGCTTGAACATGGAGGGTTCCGAACCAGCAGCAATGACAATATTTCTGGTCTCTAGAGTTTTGCCGTCGTTTCTTAGCAGAACATGTCCTGCATCCTTGATTTCAGCAACGTCGTTGTAGAAATCAACATCATTTTTCTTAAGCAGGTGTTCAATGCCCTTTCTTGACATTGTAATCGTCCTGTTCATGTGAGACATTATTCTCTTCAAATCGTAGGCAAGTCCAGATGTTTCAATTCCAAGTCTTTTGGACTTCTCATTAATCTCCGTGTACAGATGAGCTGAGGTTAACATTGCCTTCGTAGGAATACAACCCCAGTTTGTACATGTGCCTCCTAGATTCTCTTTCTCTATTAGTGCGACGCTCATACCAAGTTGAGCTATTCTTATTGCGCATACATAACCACCTGGCCCACCACCAATCACAACGGCATCAACCATTTTCTCTCCTCCTTATATAGATCTTTATATCGCCGTAATTATCCGCCACTTTCTTCAAGAACTCATGCCCTTCTTTCTGAATTGATGAAGGAATTCTTTCCCCGGAGAGTGGATAATCTACTATAACAAGCAAGATCTCGCCAGGATTCATTTTTCTTAATGTCTTCCTTGCTTGAATATCCGGCACAGGGCAAGATTCACCTCTCATGTCGAGAAGCTGGTCAGGTTCAATTTCATCCAACTCTCCTCCGAGATAATAGCTACAAATTCCCTCAGAGCAAACAATCGGGCTGAATCCCTTCAGTTCGGTCATGAAGGTAATCGCTTCATCCAGCATTCTGAAAATATGTGGGGAACTGAAGTCAAATCTCTCCACCCCGTGTAGATGGGTCGAAGTTAGAATCCCAAGCTTTTTCATCTGCTGCAGATGTCTGTAAACCGTTGACAGATCCATTTGAAGCAACGTAGCTATCTCCGTAGCAGTAAGGTAATTGTCCATCAACATTGTAAGGATTTCCAATCTCGTTTGATTTGAAAGAGTTCTAAAAAGATCTGGAAGCTTAAGAGGCATCCTTAAATTCCTCCTGTAGAAAGAGGTGCACCTCTGAACGAAGCGCACCTCAAATATCATAGCATTCAGAGCTTAACCGATCGACTTGTCACACTTTTCGATTATGTCTATGAAGTCTTCGTAGCTTATAAGAGGCACAGTAACGTCATCGACTGTGTAACCTCGTGCCTCTACATCGTCCTCGATGGCAAAGCATTTTGCTTCTGTTTCTATCTCATTCAGTGCCCAGAAAACCCCGTCTTGAATGAGGACCACACTGTCCCCCTCTTTGGATGATCTTATCTTTGCTCTTTCAGCGGAATTATTGGGTCCGTTCTTCACTACTATTAGATGCATACCAGACACCTCACATAAATACTACGTTGTCAAACTCGTGGAAGAAGTCTCCAAGATCAGCTTCTTCAATCAGCTTTGCATTGAAGCTTTCTTCGATCTCCTTAACTTTGAATCTCTCCACATGTTCTCTGACACCGTATACCGCAGTCTCGTATCTCTTGATAAACCTAAAACACATGGAAATCGAGAGTAGGCCAAGACATTCAGGCTTAGTTTTCTTTGAAAGAGCAACAGTTGCCTCTTCCATTAGGAGAACGGATGGTTCAATATCCTCGCCATACATTCCGAACGCAGTTCTAAATGCTTCGTTCACCCATATAGAGCCTGCTGGCGCCTGATATACAACGAAAAGTATCTTCTTATCCATAAAGCACCTCACGCCATCAGGTTGACAAACCTGTCACTGTTGAAAATCAGTGAAGCCAGTTCGGGAAGACCACTGGGATTCGAGCCTTCGATAATCATATCTTTGGTTACACCTCTGTAGTCCATGCATATTCCACAGATCTCAACTTTCAAACCTTTTTCTTTTATCATAGATTCCAATTTTCTGGGGATATCTCTGTCTACTCTTATAGGCTTGACCTTACTGTTTATAGAAAGGATTGAGTCTGCAAAAAGGAATATCGTAACTTCATGTCCCTTGTTAAGGCCAGCTTCAGCAATCTTTATTGCTGAATCAAGGTCCTGATATGAGTAAGGTGGTGCGAAAACTTGAATTGTTATTCTCAAGAGAGACGCCTCACTTTCTGTATAGTATATAGGCCATTGTCCAGTTGCCAAGTATCAAGAACACACTAGCGATTATAGAAGAGATTGCGAGAGTTGGAAGACCGGCAAGAAAATGACCTATATTACAACCGCCTGCCAGACTGGCTCCAGCTCCCATCATCGTGCCGCCGATCATCACAACAAGATAAGTCTTGGGATTCTTGGGCATTCTCAGTTTGAACTCTTTGGCAAGAAGTGAAGCGATGAGAGCGCCAAGAATAATACCAATTATTTCGAATCCGTCCCATCTAAGAGGCTGATTACTGATGTAAGAATCAAATATTGAGACCCAGCCACCGGTGATACCGAATCCGTAGTTTCTCCCTGCTGCCTCACTTGTTATCCATGCAATGGGAGAGAGAATAGCAAGAGAAACCGCAGCAACCTTCCAGTTGAACTTAGTCTTTCTCTCTGTTGTCTTTGTCCCCAATGTATACCACAGAAGAACCGCAGCTAATATCACTGCAGGGATCCAGGGATTGATATTGAGGACCGTTGCAAGAGTTGGACCAACCTTGTCAAGGTAGACAGAGGAATTGGCATCGACGGAAACATTAAATTGAGAAGCCCATGTTCTTATAGGTGAAAACACTCCGCCGCGCATTGCCATTGCACCAATTCCGTAGAAAACTGCAGCGATCATTGCAGTTGTCATTCCTTCTCCCGATCTGTAAGTTACACCAGACGCACAACCACCGGCTAGCACCATACCCAGGCCAAATACGTAAGCCCCAACAATATTGCCGAAAAGATTAAGTGTTGGTGGTGCGATCCTTATCCAACCCATTTGGGCAACAAAGAGAACTGTGATCATCTGCAGACCGACAGCAAGAAAACCTAATTTCCAAAGGTAGTTATCCTTGAAGAGCAAAACATCTCTAAACGCTGAGTTAAAACACACTCTTCCTCTCTGAAGAATTATTCCAAAAACGAGACCAACTAAGAGACCCGTCCAGGCCATGTCATCTCACCCCTTTTTCACTTTACCTTGATGTATATCTTCCACTCGCTGTTCCCAACTTCCTCGATTTCGAGAACTTCGTGTCCCATACCCTTAACTGCTTCCGGAATTCTTTCCTTTGACATTGCGTAGTCAATCCAAACCTCTAGAATTTCCCCTGCCTTCATCTTCTTTAATGCTCTTTTTGTTTCAACATCAGGAACTGGGCAGACTTCTCCTCTTACATCAACTGATTTTGTTACTTCATACTTCGCCATCTTGATACCTCCATAAATGTGATTTAGTTCACAAAATTGATATAAATAAAGCCGTTGCTTTTCAGGATCACTGACCTAACAACCGACTGTGAATCGAAAGAAGAGCTTTCACCAGAATGATAAATGCACCTGGTTACCACCCCATTGCGAATTTCTTCCAACTTGGTAACTCATACAGAATGAAAATATTCATATTTTCCCCATGAAGTACAATAGAATACTGAAGATAAAGGAGGAAGAAATGAATACCGGCTATGTGCAGATTTACACAGGTAACGGAAAAGGAAAGACTACAGCGGCAGTTGGTCTTGCAGTGAGAGCTGCTCTTGCAGGCGAGAGAGTCTTCATAGGCCAGTTCATAAAGGGTATGAGCTACGGTGAGTTATCTTTGCCCAAATACATTGAAAATATCGTGATCGAGCAATTCGGAAGGGAGTGCTTCATCATTAGAGATCCAGAAACCAAGGATCTTGAGATTGCAAGAATGGGTCTTGCCAGATCAAGAGAAGTAATCTCCAGTAGAGAATTCGGGATCGTTATACTCGATGAGATTTTTATTGCTCATCATTACAGGCTGGTATCTTCAATGGACATCCGGAGACTCATGCTCTCGAAACCGAAAGAGGTTGAACTAGTTTTGACCGGCAGGAATGCCCCGGCCGAGCTAATTGGAGAAGCGGATCTTGTTACGGAGATGAGAGAGATCAAGCATTACTATTCCAAAGGAGTATTAGCAAGGGAGGGAATTGAGTATTGAGAAGCTCTGGTCACGTTGAAATCGATACAAGTAAACTGAAAGCTCTGATTCTTGATCTGGACGGCACGTTGCTCGATAATTCTAAGAGAATTCCGACATCATCCTTGAATGCTATCGAGAGGCTTCAGAAAAAAGGAATAAAGCTAGCGATCTTTACTGGACGAGACTACTTAATGGCTCGCGAATATTTGGAGGCTTTAAACATTGAGGGTCCTCACGCTCTTCAGAATGGTGCCTTTCTTGCAAAAGGAAATGGAGAAATCGTCCTCAGGCGATGTCTTGAAAGAAAGATAACGGAATACTCGATTTCTATTGCATCAATTCTGAACTGTCATCTCCTTCTTAGAACGGATTCCATGGAAATTCCTGACTGGTATCACGTAGGTGACTTTCCTCTAAGTCCTTACCTTCCATTCTTAGAAAGCAACATGGACAGAATAGTAAAACTGGATGATCTCTCGGAAGTAGTTAAGAACACGAACCTTCTTCAACTCGATATAACTGGTAATCTTGAATCTTTGAGAGAGATCTTAGGCAGGCTGAAATCTAAATACACCGGTGCCTTCAACTTCTCGCTCATACCAGCGTCGGAAGATGCTGGCTTTTTGGATGTCTTCTGGTCGCAAATGAAAAACGACGCTATTCGTCTGGAAATTGCTTCAAAGATTGACAATTGGGGGCTTCTTTCTCTTTTCAATGCTTCAGTCTCTAAAGGACTGTCACTCGATGACTTCCTTAACTATCATGGTCTTTC
>JAFGAP010000068.1 GCA_016933635.1 Kosmotogaceae bacterium | reverse complement strand
GAGACAGTTGTCATATTCTCCCTCAGGCGCCCCTGGGAGAGCGTCCATCCAATACAGACCTTTGCGATAAATATAAGAGTTGATTGAGCTAGAAGCGAGCGGTATGTGCACCGCAGCTCTTTGAGACAAAAAGGTACAACTTGATGTTTATGCTCCGGGACCTTTGCTTCTTATGAAGACCGGCAATAGGTATCCGGAGCATTATTTTACTAGCCTTTTAGCTGACTGACTCCACACAGGAGCGACGAAACAGCCAAATTGGTTGCAAAAGTGTAGTCATGCAGAGAGCAGTTATTTGCCGCAGAAGACGAAAAAGCTGTACTGAAATTTCTGCTCGCATTTCGGTACAGTGATTTGCTTCACGGTTTCTCTTCAATTCTCTCCCGGGATTTCTCTTTGCCGTCAAATCAACAAGCGTACCATTGTGAAACCGGAAGTTGTTTGCTTTTCAACGTAAAGGACTTACGTGACTCCTAAGAGGTCTTACAAGAATCCTCGCTTGGGGAACTCATCATTACTCACAATTGGTATAAAGAACTAGAAAGCTTACGATAATCAGAAGGGAAGTTGGTCTTGATGCCCTAACTTCGAAGCAATTTTACAGCCATAGTTGTCTAAACCCTTCAACAACATCTCATATTCTATAGGAGACTCTTCGAAGAACCAAAAAGCTTTGGAACGACTCTAAATAGAAGTAGAAATGTCTACTATTGGGGAGTTGTAGATATAATTTGATATAACTATATGTTCTCATCTATCAGTGTTAGTGTGAAGTCATTTCTGATCATCTGTAAAAATTCTTTGCGAGTCTTCTTTAGACAACGGCATTCTGGTAGGTCGATTATGCACTTAGGAATTTCGAAGGAGGTTGATCAAATGAAGCTGGCTGTAATCTTTCTAACAATAATCATTTCGTTCCTTTCGGCCTTTGCGGGAGCGACTGAGATCAAGAACATAACAGGCGCTTTTATTCAGCTTGACGGACAGCTTTCGCAGTTCGGCGAAAATCAGTGGCTCGATGAGCTAACCCTCATGAAAGACATTGGAATGGACACCGTGATAATTCAATATAGCGCTTACGGCGAGAGGTTCTATTATCCTTCCAAGTATATGAAGACAGACGAGATATCTCCCGATGAGAGCATTGCCGAATTGGTATGGAGTGGCTCTGCAAGAACTAGATTCGTGAAAATCATGATAGAGCCGACAAGCGCTGAGTGGACAATGATTCCCGAAATCACTGTCAGAAAAGGAACAGATGTACTTTCTCAAGGAAAACCATATACTGTGGATCCTCAGGAGAGTCCGAATTATCCTTCAAACGGTAAACTGACCGACGGCGTGGCCGATTATGCCTGGGGAGCAATGGTTGGCTGGCAGTACCCGAACAAACCCATCGAGATAGTCATTGATCTCGAAGAGATTCTCTCCATAGACTCTGTCGGAGTGAAGTTCATGAGGTCGGAAATATCTGCCGTTCAGATTCCTTCAAAGGGATTCCAGGTTGCGGTTTCCAACGACGGAAAGAGCTTCATGGCGGCAGGAAACGTAACGTGGGAGGAAAGCAAGCAGGGAGCGATGAACGACACTCTCGGCGAACTACTTAAGGCAGCCGATACTTTGGATATGAAGGTATTCCTTGGCCTCTCGCTCAACCCTTCTTACTGGTCCGGCGAGTTTGATCCTAAAGAGCAGACAAACAACAATCAAAGAATTTTGACGGAGTTATTCAGTCTTTATGGCTCACACAAATCTCTTGCCGGTTGGTATCTTCCCGAGGAAATTGACGACAGAAATTTCTTGACTCAGAGCAGAAAAGACGGCATCAGGACTTATTTGAAATCGATGGTCACCTATGCAAAGTTTCTCACCAGAAAGCCGGTAATGATCTCTCCTTATTTTGGAATCAGTCCAGACGGCGAAGCATACGCAGAATGGTGGGACTACGTTCTCAGCGAAGCTAAGGTAGATATCATCGCAATGCAGGACGGTGTTGGGACAAGGAGAACTACCGTAGCAGAATCGGCCGAGGTTATGAAAGCTCTGAAATCAGTTATGGACAAACATGGTGTGAGATTCTGGGTGAATGTGGAGGTCTTCAATCAAATCCACGGTTGGCCGGTCGATGCAGGTAGCTGGCAGGCCATTCCGGCAGACATTGACAGAGTCGTCGATCAACTTGAAATGCAGTCACCATATGCCGAAAAAGTCATCATATTCGATTTCCCGCATTATATGACGCCAAGACTGGGAGACGGAGCGAAAGATCTTTATGAAGCCTACAAAGAGTATTTAGGATTGGGGGATTGATCATGAAGAGATTGGTGGTCATTTCAGTATTGCTGGCGATTTCAGTATTTGTTCTCGCCAAAACAGAACTTTCTTTCTGGTACGCCTGGGGAGGTGATGAAGGGGAGGCACTCCTAGCACTGGTAGATGAATTCAACAATAGCCAGACCGAAATTGTCGTCAGACCCGTATTCGTTCCGATAGGTCAGGGAGAGAAGATAAACACGGCCTTGGCTGGCTCTTCCACGCCGGATATCGTGACTATTTGGGACTGGATGGTCGTACCGCTGGGTGAGAGCGGTGCTCTTATTCCTCTCAACGATTACCTCGACTCTGCTGGAATCGATGAATCAGATTACCTTCCTGGCGCATGGTCGTACGGAGCATACAGAGGAATCAAATATGGCCTCCCGACAACTATTAATGCTTACGCCTTCATGTGGAACAAAGCCCTCTTCGAAGAACTGGGCCTCGACCCTGAGAGACCCCCAGAAGACATTGAAGAGCTTGACGAGTACGCTGAACTGCTTTTCAAGCAGGACTCCAGAGGCAATATTAGAAGACTCGGTTTCCTTCCAAACATAAGTCATATCTACTTCTATGTATTTGGTGGTCAGTTATGGGACCCCGAAACCGAAGAAATCACGGCAAATCATCCCGGGAACATTGCAGCGCTTGACTGGGTGGCGTCGTACTACAAGAAGTTCGATCTGCAGAAGATAAGGGTATTCCAGGCAACGTGGGGAGAGATGGCAAGCCCTTACAATCCCTTCTATCGCGGTCAACTTGCAATTCAGGAAGCCGGACAATGGGAGCTGCTCTTCATAGAGCAGTTTGCCAAGAGCGATTTCGAATACGGCGTCTCCCCCTTCCCCGCTCCAGAAGGAGGCAGAGATAAAGTTGCCTACATGAATGGCTCTTTCTGGGCAATTCCAAAGGGTTCGAAGCATCCTGAGGAGTCCTTCGAATTTCTGAAATGGCTGACAGACTCGGGTCAGGCAGCTCGATTCGCAGCCGAACTGTCGAATATACCTCCTAAGGTCGATGCGATAAACGATCCAGTCTTTCAATCCAAGATGCTCCCGAACATGGAGATATACATAGATATGCTGACAGACGGTTACGTATATTTCTTCCCGACGCTGCCGATAGGCCTTTACTACATGGAAGAGCTAAATCAGGCTCTGCAGTATGTACAGAGCGGAGCAAAAACGGCCGAAGAAGCTTTGAACGACGTCCAGGAAGCCGTTAATAGGGAACTTGAAAGGTACAAATAAAAATGAGGAAAATGGCGAAGTCCAGGATTAGGGAGGCGCGTGTTGGACTGCTGTTCCTTTCACCATGGCTTATCGGCCTAGGTGTCTTCACCGCCTACCCAATAATCGCGTCCCTCTATTTCAGCTTCACGTATTACAGCGGCCTCTCTTCGCCACGATGGGTTGGGCTGGATAATTACCTCCAGCTCTTCAAAGACCCCTTGTTCTGGAAGTCCATCTACAACACGTTGTATCTTGCAATAATCGGAATACCGCTGGCACAGGCCCTCAGTCTTCTCGTAGCTCTCTTGCTGAACACCAAAGTGAAATTCCTTGGAATATTCAGGACTCTGTATTTCTTGCCGAGCATAGTGCCGGCAGTTGCGACGGCTCTCCTCTGGAAGTGGTTTCTCAATCCTCAGTTTGGACCGGTTAATCTTCTACTAGAAAAGATAGGGCTTCCTACACCGGGCTGGCTCACCGATCCTCTCTGGTCGAAACCGGCCCTGATTTTCACAAGCATCTGGGGGGTAGGCGGAGCAATGGTGATTTACCTTGCTGGACTGCAGAACATCCCCGCCGAACTTTACGAAGCGGCAGAGCTCGACGGAGCGGGGAAGCTCTCGAAATTTTCGAAGATAACGCTTCCGATGCTCAGTCCGGTAATACTCTTCAACGTTGTCATGGGAACAATAAACTCGTTCCAGTCCTTCACCAGCGTCTTCATAATGACTGGAGGCGGACCGGAAAACTCAACTCTCGTATACGCCCTTTCTATTTACAGGAACGGATTTCAGTTCTACAAAATGGGTTATGCAAGCGCGATGGCCTGGATTTTGCTCATAATGACTTCGATTGCGATATTCTTTGTCTTCAAGTTTTTTGGAAGGTACGGTTACTTCGGGGGAGTAGATAGATCATGAGAAAGAGGACATTGAACAAGGCATGGATATACTTTATGTTGATCGCCGGAGCATTGTTTTTTTTCATTCCTTTCTTCTGGATGTTCTCGACATCCCTGAAGTCATATGACGACGTATTTGCCTTTCCTCCGGTGTGGTGGCCTTCTGAGGCGTTGTGGTCCAACTACGCCGAACTGCTCATTGAACTGCCCTTCTTGCGATACACTCTCAACACGGTTTTCGTCACAGCAATGACTCTGTTGGGCTTCATGGTTTCGTCCGCGATTGTGGCTTTCGGCTTTTCATATTTCAGAATACCGGGGAAGAAGGTTCTCTTCAGGATACTACTGGTAACGCTTATGATTCCGCCACAGGTTACCATGATACCCCAGTTCGTTCTTTTCAACAGACTCGGCTGGGTTGGCACGTTCTTGCCGCTAATAGTGCCGACTTTCTTCGGAGGAGCCTTTTCAATATTTCTCCTTAAGCAGTTTTTCGACACCGTTCCAAGGGAGTTCTCGGACGCCGCTAAACTCGACGGAGCAAATGAGTGGAAGATCTTCCTAAAGGTATATCTTCCTCTGTCAAAACCGGCGCTAGCAACGTCAGCGTTGTTCATTTTCATATGGACATGGACGGATTTTCTGAATCCGTTGATCTATCTGAATGACGATCGGATGTATACTCTATCGATCGGGCTTCAGCAGCTTTCGACCTCTCGTACCACGGCTTGGCCACAATTAATGGGGGGATCCGTATTAATGACACTCCCGATAATCGTTCTTTTCTTTCTCGCGCAGAAGACGTTCATTCAAGGAATACAGGTTGGAGGCATAAAATCATAGAGCACCTTAAAAAAGGAGGGATTTGGAATGTTAAAGAAGGGAATAATCGTACTGCTTGCGTTACTTGTTGCGTCTCTCGTACTTGCCGGTGAGTTCAACGTTTCGGCCGGAAAGACCTATACTCTAAGTCCAGAGCCGAATCCAAATTATGCAGACCCCGGAAACAAGCTGACGGATGGAAGCTTCAACTTCAGCTGGGGAGACATGGTAGGCTGGGAAAACCCCGGCGCTAACCCGACGGTTGTAGTAGATCTTGGGGAAACTTACGAAGAGGTATCCTACGTCGCCCTCAAGGTTATGTACTCCGCTCCGTCGGCAGTAAATCTTCCTGAGTACTTCATAGTGTCTATCTCCGAAGACGGAGAACTATACGAGGATCTTGGGATGGGAATAACCTACGTGGAGGCTCCGGTTCCAAACGACACGGTCGCGACACTGTACTGGGCGACAGATGAGTTTGTAGGATATGGGAGATACGTTAAGATCGAGATTGCGCCAGGTGGCGAAGCCTGGACGATGATCGCAGAGGTCATTGTAGGAGACGGAGCGATTCCCGAAGACATGGGTATCGTTGTTGGAGGAGGCGTAGATCTTACAGATGCGGCCACCGTATCCGTCGGCAAACCCTACATGCTTATACCTCTTCCATCCGACGCTTATCCCGATACTGATTCGATAGAGGTTACAGACGGATTTGCGAGATACTCCTGGGCCGACATGATCGGATTCGACAATCCTGCAGTAAATCCGACTGTAATCATTGACCTTCTCGAACCGACGAAGATTGTTAGAGTATCCAGCCACTTCATGCGCTCGTTCGCCTCGGCCGTAAATCTGCCTAACAGCCTTCTTATAGGCGTCAGCGATGACGGCATGGAATTCAAAACGGTGGGTCTGGCCGTTCAGACCAATCCCTATCCTCCTCAGAATGAGTTCATAAATGAGGTCTATTGGGTGGCGACAGAACCCGTATTGACGAGATATGTGAAGATTGAAATCAGACCAAGAGGATCCGCATGGACGATGCTGGCCGAAGCGACCGTATGGGCAACGGAATAAAGTAAGAAATGTTTGATAGTAGGATCGTATTTCTCCCTGTAGACGAGCGTTTCTGCACGAGAGATTATTTCCTGCTACTTGCAGGAGCAGCGAACTTGAATGTTGTCACTCCACCGAAATCCTATCTGGGGGCAAAGAAAACGCCCCCAGATATTGTCCGGCTTCACAGATGGCTTGAAGATGTCGTCTTACCGGGAGATTATCTAGTAATCTCAATCGACATGCTAGTACACGGCGGCCTCATACCCTCACGAATGAGCCTGGACAGCCTGGATACTCTAAAGGAAAGACTGACCATACTGGAAGAGCTGAAGGCACGAGATGTGAGGATCTATGCCACTACGACCGTCACAAGAACCCCATTCTACGATTCGGCCGAGGAAGAGCCCGACTACTGGCAGTACTTCGGTCTCAGCATGTACGACTTATCGAGACTGCTAGCCAGGAGCTTCAGAGGCGAAAAGGTCTATGATTCGGTTATCGAAAAGATGGAAAGGATTCCAACCCATTTCGTGACGGATTATCTTGTTAGGCGAATCAGAAACCGAGAGATGGTTTCATCGGTGATAGATCTTGTGAACAGCAATATAATTGAATTTCTGAACCTGGTTCTCGACGACAATAGCAAAGAAAGCATTTCTCTTGCGGAGAGCGAGATTCACCAGGCCAGGGTCGACTCTCTGGGAATCGGCTCGAGAGTCTCGATCCACGCGGGCGCAGATGAAGCAACGTTAAGCCTTCTAGCGAGAGTCCTCTCCCAATCGTCCGGAGAAACGCCGTCCTTCGAGATTTTCTATTCCTCTCCGGAACATAAAGAGTTTATCCCTCCATACGAAGGGTCTCCCCTGTTCATTGGCATTCGCAACCATATTGAGGCTGCCGGCGGGAAGGTCGTAGATGCTGGAGGAGAGATCCTTCTTATGGCGAACAACCCGGAGATAGGCCTCGACAGTCCCCAGCAGCTCTCCAGACCCGAGGACTTGAGTCCGTACAAAAGGTTCTTTTCAGAACTTGAAGCAAACAGCAGAAGAATAAAGGGAATAGCAGATGTAAAGTTCACCAATGGATCGGACAACTATCTCGTAAAAGAGCTGCTGAAGAGAGACGGGCTAAACTGGCTCGAGACGAATTACTCTGCCTGGAATACTGCGGGGAACACCCTGGGAACTGTGTGTGCTCATTCGATAGTACAGCTTCTCGGACAGAAGGGCATGCTGGAGCTAGATCCACTTAAAATGAAAGAATTACAGGCGATCTTCTTCCTTGAGCATTGGGCCTTCCAGTCCAACGTCAGGCAGAAACTCTTG
>JAFGAP010000067.1 GCA_016933635.1 Kosmotogaceae bacterium | reverse complement strand
TAGCATTCCAGTTATAGGTGTATTCAGTTCTTCTGTAGCCACGTACTTCAAAGAGAAGTGCTCTGTGGGCCCCACTCCTTTTGTAAATTCGTCAACAAGCGGTCCGTGAATCGTTCTGTAAACAGTAATCTCAACCGGATCTTCATTTCGAACAGATATGACTTCAGAATATGGTTGCAGTGGGTACCAACTCTCTTCAAACAAGAACATCGATCCATCACGGCTGAGCTTTTCCTGAAACAAGTCGCTGTTGTCCGAACCGAGCGCGGTTGCACCCCATGCGAGATAATTGTTCCAGCCAATGAGAAATGCCGGTGAACCTGCCACACAGATTCCCCTGGCATTGAAGCTGCCACCGCTAAGATGTATTTCATACCAGAGAGACGGAAGAGTGACGGTAATCTGCGGGTCGCTCTCAAGGAGAGGACCGTCTGTGAGAGTCTTGCTTCCGGAAATCGTCCAGGCATGGCTTGCCTTGAATGAGTCCCATTCCATCCACTCACTTGATTCGTGCTGTTCGCTTTCCATAAGCCGTCGGTATGCTTCCGGGTCGGTTCGGAGAAAATCCGATTCAGTTACTATTGCAGCTGAGTTGTCAATGACAGCGGGGTCCTGAATCAAGCCACTCCGCAAACGCTGTTCATAGTTCCGAAGGGCCGTGACTTCGTTTTGCCAGGACCTGTCAAATCTCTCAGATACGCGCATCCAGACTGCAATACTATCGGCAACCGTCCATTGGTCGGGGATGACTCCAACTTCATCGAATGCAGGATTCAAGTTGTCGAGGTGGGTTTCAAGATAGTAGTTCACACCATCAGCGTAAGCCTTGAGTATATCAATAGTATCGCCCTGTAGACTGGCTGCAATCTCTTGTGCGTGTTTGTAGAGTCCGAGTGTGCGCATGAGCTTGTCGGACTCAAGCAAGTCCTT
Organism: Kosmotogaceae bacterium; assembly: GCA_016933635.1. Classification (GTDB taxonomy): domain Bacteria; phylum Thermotogota; class Thermotogae; order Petrotogales; family Kosmotogaceae; genus Mesotoga. The sequence goes on along the minus strand of JAFGAP010000067.1, from coordinate 1,102 downwards.
GCCGTAAATCTCGGATAGCGTCCCGGCAACTTTTCTCCTTGAAAGTTCCATTTGAAACATACGATCTTCGGCAGTGGCATATCCTGCCCCGAAAAAGAGTTCCAAGTCATTGTCGGCATAGATGTGTGCTACTCCCCATGAATCACGTACTATCTCGATTTGACCGCCAAATAATCTTACAGAAAATATGGAAAGAAGCACAATGATAGAGATCAAAACTATCAACGGTGCGTGTTGCTTCCTCATAGCTGCCCCCTTTTGATTACTGTCTGGAGTGACCTTCCAATTATAGATCACTACTACTGATAGTAAGAAGCCCAAGACATTATCCGTGATCCAAGGCGATAATGAACATAGGAAGAGACTTTCCGAAATCAGCAATCCGAAGAACCTTCCCAATATGAGATCTGATTTCTAAACGCCGGCTATGATTCCACGGTTTCTTGGAAAAGAGAAGTACTGAAGACAGTGAAATACTCTTAGCGCAGGATGTCAAATACTCACTCGTATTATTGAAAGCTTTTCTCAAACGGTACTATAACCTGGCGGAATTCAGATCGCATCTGGAATTTGCAGCCCAAAGAAAAACGGAGAGGGTTCCCTCTCCGCCGAATATTGAACCCATGATTAGTTTTAGGTTGATAATGGTATTCTTCCCTCGTTAACGGGAGCGATCGTTCCATGTCTTTCAGCGTCTTCTGCGATGGCATCTCTGAGTGAGTACTATGTTTCAATCGAATTCTTGATCACCAGGAAAGTTGTAAATTCATCTCCGCAGCCTCTGAGGAAGTCGCTGATCTAGCAAAAGCATTTATCTACCACTTATTAGGCAATCATTTGACGAAGGGTGGCCATTTCTGTTCCACCATACGCAAACCATAAGTCTATAGGAGTTGGGGATTCACGAGAAGCAACTAAATGGCCATTCCGGGGAATATAATCTGGTATTAGAAGAATGCGGCTTCTTTAGTCCGCAGTTGTTCCCTCAATGGAAGTCACATCAAAGGGGGTAAGGAAATGAGAAGAGCCACCACGCTAACTGCAATTCTTTTGACAGCAATTTGCCTTTCGGTAGGAAATTACTTTACAGAAGAAAATATTG
>JAFGAP010000066.1 GCA_016933635.1 Kosmotogaceae bacterium | reverse complement strand
TAGCGCTTCCCGCTTGCCCTTTCTACGATGACGCTGAGAAGGAAATAAGCGCTGTTGCTGTATAGAAAGCTGTTTCCAGGCTCAAATCTCAAAGGCAGAGAGGAGATGTAGGCGATTTCGGCCTCTTGAAGAGTTCTTCCCACTTCAAATTTCCTGATTTCCTCACGGAGTTCTATCGTGTTAATCATTGTGGGTATTCCAGAAGAATGATTAAGCATTTGTTCGATCGAAATGATATCGCCGTCTGGAAACTCAGGTATGAATTTCGCAACCGGATCTGAAAGAGACATAAGACCATCTTCGCATAACGTCAGAATCGCCGCTGCCGTGAACTGCTTTGTTATAGAGGCAATTCTAAATTTCTTCTCTGGAGTATTTGGGATGTTTCTCTCGATGTCGGCCATGCCATAGCCACCTGCATGCAAAATGACATCTCCCCGGGAGACCAGAACGGCTCCCCAAAAACCCTCAAAATCGATAACTCTCCGCATCACATCCTTGATGGAATTGGAAACCAGAGGTACAGAACAAATCAAGACAATTATTGCTAAAGCAGCTATTCTCCTTATCAACTGGGCACCTCCTGCAAACCGGAAAAGTATCGGGTACAACTACATAATAACCTATGGCAGTCCATCTCAGACAGAATTATCGGGATATTACACTAAGATCTTATCTTCAGGCTTTTTCGCAGTTTCTAAAGACATTCGTATCTTCGTTTTTCCGCGGTTTGAAATCAACAAATACAGTTGTGAAGTAGCCTTCTCAGAGACCAAAACAGCGAAGACTACCTGCGAATATTTTCGAAGGTTAATAAGCGGGAAAAAACTATAACAATCTTCGCATAAAGCAGATCAACGTAATCTGCGATAGACTATTGATGAAACGGAAAGATCTGACAAATTACTCCAGAATATTTCTCAACAAAGCTAGAGTTAGGTCTTTCCACTCATAAGAGTTAAAATATCAAACGATACTAATCTTACCGAATATTATACCCGGATTGAATGATGCGCTGATGGGTTGGTTTGGGGAGGAATAAAGTGAGAAGAATTGTCTTAATCTTGATATTGTTACTTTTTGCTGTTACTACCTTGCTTTCACAGAGAATAGTGGTTGCGGTTATGCAGGATCCCGATTTTCTCGATCCACACAGGGCGGCTGCATCGGGAACCTACGAGATGATGTTCAATGTATTCGAGGGTCTTCTCAAGCCCGACCCTAACGGAACCGTAATACCTGCCATAGCCGAGAGCTACAGTGTTTCGGAAGACGGTATGCTCTACACTTTCACTCTCAGGAGCGGAGTGAAGTTTCATGACGGATCAGTGGTTACGGTAGACGATGTTTTATACTCTTTGAACCGACTCAAAGGCTCTAACGGTGAGAGAGGACTTTCTTCCGATTTTGAGAAGTTTGTTTCGAAGATTGAAGCGGTAGATGATAAGACTGTCAAGGTCGAACTCAGTACACTCAACACTGACTTTCTCGAGAAGTTCATAGTAGCGATTATTCCGGAAAGTAACGAGAATCATGAGAAGAATCCTGTAGGAACAGGTCCTTTTAGGTTCGTAGAATATAGACCTGGTCAGAGGCTTGTTATCGAAAGGTTTGAAGAGTACTGGAATCCTGAGTTGCCAAAAGTCGAGGAAGTTGAATTTAGAATAATCCCCGACAATCAGGCAGCAATAATGAGTTTCCTCGCAGGCGAGGTTCAGATACTTCCGAGACTCGATGCAATTCAAGCAATGGTACTAGGAGATCGATACAATCTACTAACTGCCGAACAGAATATGGTTCAGCTGATGGCGATGAACCACGCGGTGGAACCATTTGATGACATAAGAATTAGGAGAGCGATAAACCATGCCGTGGACAAGGAAGAGGTAATTGAAATTGTGGCAGATGGTTACGGAACAAAACTAGGATCAAATATGTCGCCGATAATGAGTACGTATTACAGAGAAGGTCTCGAGGACTACTACGAACCCAGTGCCGAGAAAGCAAAAGCGCTTCTCTCAGAAGCTGGATATCCAGATGGGTTTGACACAAAGATCACGGTCCCTTCCAACTATCAGTTTCATATAGATACTGCCCAGGTTATTGCGGAACAGCTTAAGAGAGTGGGTATAAGGGCGGAGATCGAACTTGTTGAGTGGAGCGTTTGGCTGGACAGAGTCTACACAGCAAGAGAGTACGAAATGACAATAATCGGTCTTACTGGCAAACTGAGTGCTTACGAAATATTGAGACGATATGTTTCCGATTATCCGAGAAATTTCTTCAACTATTCCGACGTAGAATACGACCGCATAATTGGTCTGGCTATCGAAAAGACTGCTGTCGAAGAAAAAGCATCTTTATTCAGAAAGGCTCAAGAGATTCTTACAGAAGATGCCGCTGCAGTTTACATCATGGATCCCAACTTTATCGTTGCTCTTGCTCCCAATTTGCACGGATATACGATCTATCCTCTTTATGTGCAAGACATGTCGACTCTCTATTATCGCTGACAAGGAGAAGCATTTGTGTTTGTTTATTTGAAGAAGCTCTTTGCCATGTTTCTAACGGTGCTTCTGGTTTTGCTTATAACCTTCGTTACATTTGAGATCATTCCTGGCAATCCTGCGTTGTCAAGACTTGGCGTGGATGCTCAAGAATCCCAGTATGAAGCCTTGGCAGCCGAACTAGGTCTGAATGATCCATTAGAGATAAGGCTTTCCAGATGGTTGAAAGGGCTTTTCACGGGTGATCTCGGAATCTCAATGAGATACTCCGTTCCCGTATCTGAACTAATCCTCGACAGATTGCCCGTAACTATTTCTCTCGCAGTGATGGCTTTGGTTCTGATTGTCCTAATAGGCATTCCTCTTGGTATCGTTAGCGCAAAATACGGCGAGAGGCTGCCGGGAATTCTTATTACATTGATCTCACAGATTGGAATGGCAATTCCGTCCTTCTGGAGTGGGATTATCTTGATCTACATCTTTGGAATCGTCCTTCGCTGGGTATCACCAGGAGGATTTGTTCCCTGGAGTCAGGATGCTTATGGAGCTTTTAAATCACTTATTCTTCCCGCCGTCGCGATCGCTCTTCCCTCGATTGCATCAATCATAAGATACACTAGAAACTCAATAATGGATCAGATGAAGAATGATTATGTACAGCTTGCACTGTCAAAAGGACTGAACCTGAATTCAGTGCTATTGAGACATGTACTAAAAAACGCCCTAATTCCCATCATCACTGTACTTGGAATGATAGCGGCAAACATTCTCGGAGGATCAATCGTAATAGAACAGGTTTTCACGCTTCCCGGTGTAGGAAGACTTCTGATAAACGCTATAACGACCAGGGATCTTCCTCTAGTACAGGGAATGGTTTTGTACATTGCTTTCATAATTGTTGTTATTAACTTCTTTATCGACATCATATACACCGTTATAGACCCAAGAATCAGATTGGTTCAGAGGGGCTAACATGAACAAAAGTAGGATCAATCTATGGATTGGGATAGTGTTGATTTCCGTTCTGATGTTGATGATGGTAGTCAGTTTATTCTACACTCCCTTTTCTGTAACGGAGATCAATAGACTTGAACGATTTGAACCTCCTTCAGCGCGTCACCTCTTGGGCACAGACAACTTCGGAAGAGATGTGCTCAGCAGAATAATGAAAGGATCTCAAACGGCCTTCTTTGTGGGATTAGTCGCTGTATCGATTGGCAGTATTCTTGGCGTACTTATCGGCGCAATCTCTGGTTATTTTGGAGGAATAGTCGACGAGATAATAATGAGAATTGTCGACTCTATGATGGCTTTTCCAAGCATCCTTCTTGCACTGATGTTTGTTTCCGTTTTTGGAGTAGGCTTGAGAAACACGATTATTGCAATCGGGATAATGTCAATCCCTTCGTTTGCCAGAATCACAAGAAGCGGTTTCGTTCAACACAAAGAGCTGGATTACGTCAAGAATGCAAAAATAAAGGGCGTCTCGAATTTGCGGATAATGTTCAGACACATACTGCCAAATGTGCTTTCCCCAATTGTCGTTGCTGCTTCAATGGGATTTGCAAACGCAGTTCTCGCCGAAGCTGCTCTTAGTTATCTCGGACTAGGAATTCAACCACCTAACCCAAGCTGGGGAAAGATGCTTAGCGAATCTCAGGTTTTCATAACTGTTGGTCCCTGGTATGCGATTGCACCGGGGGTATTTATTACGCTTCTTGTGCTGGGATTCAACTTCCTAGGAGATGGGATAAGAGACATCAGAGAGAAAAGGTGAAAGCAATGAATTGTGAAAACGAGTCCTTAATAGAAATCAAAGATCTCAAAATTGGATTCAAGACCCCAGAAAAGATTCTTCACGCCGTGAAAGGAATTTCTCTTGAAGTAAGAAAGAGAGAAATCGTTGGGATAGTCGGAGAATCCGGCTGCGGAAAGACCGTGACAGCATTGTCAATAATGCGCCTTTTGCCTGACAATACAATCGTTACTGGAAATATCAATTTCTCCGGCATCAATCTCCTTTCGCTCAAGGAAGACGAAACGAGGGAGATACGAGGAAGAGATATATCGATGGTTTTTCAGGACTCTCTCTCTTCTCTAAATCCCCTTATGAAAGTAGGAAGGCAAATCGACGAGAACCTTATGATACACACCTCTCTAGACAATAGGGACAGACTTTCAGAGGTTCTGGATATAATGGACAAGGTAGGCCTCCCGGATCCAGAACAGACTTACGAAAAATACCCTCATGAACTCTCCGGTGGGATGAGACAGAGAATAGCCATCTCTATTGCCATCGTATGTAATCCCGATCTGATTATCGCAGATGAACCGACGACCGCTCTGGACGTCACTGTTCAGGCACAGATACTGGAACTTCTGAGAAAGATAAACCGGGAAAGCAACTCTTCTATAGTTTTTATCTCGCACAATCTCGGAGTCATTCGGGAAGTATGTTCTAAGGTCTATGTCATGTATGCAGGTCACATCGTTGAGAGAGCTCCTGCCGAGACACTTTTCACAAATCCAGGTCATCCCTATACTATGGGCTTGATAAAAGCTCTACCGAAACTTGAATCTAAAGGGAAAGAGCTCTTCGATATTCGAGGCAGAGTCCCATCCATTGCCGATTTAACTCAAGGTTGTCCTTTTGAACCAAGATGTGATTACTCATTCGAGAGATGCAAGAAGGAGTTCCCCGATCTGAAAAAAATCGATTCCGATCACGAGGTGCGATGTTTTCTGGCTGGAGGCATACTTTGAAGGAGAGAATTCTCGAGATTCAGGATCTCACAAAGCATTTTTGCTTGAGAAGAACCAGCTTGTTACGGAAGTCGGGCTCTATAAAAGCGCTTAATGGAATTTCCTTCAGTATCTCTAGAGGAGAGTCCTTCGGCATCGTCGGTGAATCGGGTTGCGGAAAATCAACAACTGGATACAGCATAGTGGGACTTCTCAAACCTACGGCAGGGAAGGTATTGTTTAAAGGCAAAGAAGTTAGTTCAATGGATGCAAACAGTCTACGAGAGTTTAGAAAGAAGGTCCAACTTGTTTTTCAGGACACTTCAGGCTCTCTTAATCCCAGAGGAACGGTTGAATGGATACTGTCTGAGCCTCTCAGAGCAATAGGTATGGGTAAAAGACAGACTAGAGATCTAGTTGCTGACAGTCTTGAACTAGTAGGATTGGGCAAAGATCTCCTAGGCAGATTCCCTCATGAGCTTTCAGGAGGTCAGAAACAGCGTATAGGTATCTTGAACGCACTTATACTCAATCCGGAAGTCATCATCGCCGACGAACCGGTATCTTCTCTAGACGTCTCCGTACAGGCACAGATACTCAACCTTATGAACAAACTTCAGGATAGGCTTTCTCTAACCTATCTCTTCATTTCGCATGACCTGAATGTTGTGCACTATTTCTGCGATAGAATAGCCGTTATGTACCTTGGAGAAATCGTTGAGCTTTCCGAATCCGAAGAGTTGTACAGATCGCCCCTTCATCCATATACACAGTCTCTTCTTTCGGCAATACCAGGCGGCTCTGATCGGAATACCGGAAGAATAATTCTCGAAGGTGACGCTCCAAGTCCTTTGAATCCGCCATCTGGGTGTTTTTTTCATCCCCGATGTTTCAAGAGAATGGAAATATGCTCGAGAGTCAAACCCAAAATGATCGAGGTTTCGAAAGATCATTTCGTAAGCTGTCATCTATACTGAAATAGTCTGAATAAGCACACCAAATAGTCAACCTTCCTTAGACAAACACGAAAGCATCTCACAACTATTAGTGTTCGCGTGCACGCTTTCCTATGTAATTCTCTTCAGAAGATACATGCTAATTACATAAAGAAAGCTGGCAGCAACCGCCAGCGAGAAGAAAGCAACTCCAAATGAAACTCTATCAGCTATCCTTCCAAAGATCGGAAAGATAATAATCATCGTTAAGCTGTACACCATGCTAGAGAAAGAGATAACCGTTGCCCTGCTCTTAGAAGGGATAAGTCTGTTCAGATAATCAGTTCCCGCCACAAATAACATAGATTCTACTATGGATATTGCCAAAAAGAATGGAAGCTTATTCGTTGAAAAAGCTACGCCCCACATAGCTAAAACAGAGATCAGCGGAAGAACTATCAGAACCTTCTTTTCTTTCAATAGAAAGGAAATCCTGTGAACCTTCATTGCCATCAGTCCAGCCAAAAAAGATCCTATCGCAAGGAATACGCCTATCTGGAACTCGTTTCTTCCCAGTCCCTTCCAGTAGTTCTGCATGTAGAAGAAGATACAAGTACTGAACGCAAGTATTGCTTGAACGAAGAAGATCAGGAATGAGACTTTCCTGTCTCCCGCAATTAAAGTGAAGCTCTCCGAAATTTGAACGAAGAAACCCAAGAGACTCTTTGGGTTTCGGGTCTCCGATTCGGAAATTGGGGGTTCAGTGAAGGAAAGAGAATAAAAGATCGAGAATCCGATTATTCCGACCGATGTCCAGAAGGCGAGATGATAATCGAATGTGCCCAAGAGACCTCCAAGAAGCAGAGCCCCTACCGAAGATACTTGAAAAACCGCCTCCTGCTTTCCCAGAACTGACATGAACCTGTCTTCCCTTCCGAGATACTTAATCGAATCATAGACAAGAGCCTCCCCAGAACCTGATTCAAGATTATAGGAGAGAGCGGCAAGTATCATAAACGCAGTAAAATGGAGAAAACTAGTCGAACCGATAAGTATGAGAATGCTTGCAAACGAGAGACACCTTCCCATGCTTCTGCTTAGCTTCCTGCCAAAAAGATCTCCTATCGAACCTGTAGGAACTTCCATAGTCAGTGAAGTGACATGAAAAATCCCTTCAAGGAAGCCTATTTGCGTCAAGCTCATTCCTCTGGAGGCCATATATATCATCCAGAGGCCGCTTGATAACCTAAAATTCATAAGGAAGGAGAATACGTAGTTTTTCTTTATGTTGCTTTCCATGAGTTCTTTCATTGTCTTCAAAGAAATTGCCCTCCAAAAAAAAGCCGTGACACTCGTCACGGCCATTGTCTAAGCTTAACAGTTCTAGATGGATACAGGCTCAACGAGGTAGCATTCACCCACAGATCTTGAAAATCCACGCGACATAACCATAAAATGCGCCTGTATGATTTCTAGCATGTGGGTTGCTCCTCCTTTTTGGATTAGAATCATTATACAACAAAAGAATAGTGATAAGGTACAGCCAAGCAAAACGAACTGTCAAAGTGAAGTACGTTGATTACATGACATCTTAAGTTCTTATCAGAACTTCACCTTACTGTAGAAACTCAGACCAGCTATCCCCGCTCTTTCTTCTATTTATCGATTGTTCATAAGAATCTGCAAGATTTCGCTTTGTTTCAGCAAAAGAATCGATGTCAATATCTTTAGTGTAATCAAGACTCTTCAAGCCATCGTTTTCAATGGTAAAGATCTTCTCCCCATGTTCCGCAATGAACCGCCGGTCATGACTAATGAAGAGGAAACCTCCTGAAAAATCCTTCAGAAGTTTGTCGAGCATTTCAAGAGACTCAATATCTAGATGATTCGTCGGTTCATCCATGAAGATGAATTCTACCCGTGAGAGGATGGCTTTCAATATGGCAAGCCTCATGCGTTCTCCGCAGCTTATCAATTCAACATTTTCCAGTGCTCTGTAACCCCTGAATCCGATATTTGCCAGATGGCTTCTGGTTGTCTCTTCATCCAGCCCGACATCGGAGATCTCTTCTAAGGGAGTTTTTCTTTTGAAATGGTGTTTAATATCCTGTGGAATATACACCCAATCGACACTGTCGTTTCTGTAGATTCTGCCATTTACGGGCTTCAGAATACCTACAAGACATTTCATGAGAGTTGTCTTTCCTGAACCGTTGGAGCCGATTAACCCTATTCTCTCATTAGTATCGACGTTTAACGAGACTCCCCTAAAGACGCTTTTCTTTACATATGAGAATGATATTCTCTCGGCATTCAGCATTTTTCTATTAGGTACTTCGTACTGGGGAATCTTAATGGTTATAGGTTTCTCGACGAATGGTTTTTCCTGTTCTAGTTGTTGGACCAATCTATCCTTCCTTTTCCGGACGGCATGTGCGCGCTTTGCAAGTTTTGCCGCCATGTGACCTTCGTGCCCCTTATCCGACGCAAGTCTTTTTGAGGCCTCTCTTGAATCAGACCAGCTTTTCCTCCTGGCCACATCGAGTTCAAGCTGGCGAATTCTCTTGTCTATTTCTATGCTCTTTTTCTGTCTAGAAAGAAAATCCTTTTCCAAAAATGCCAGCATCTCGGAATAACCGCCGCTTATGGATATCGCGCGTCCCCGCTTCAAATAGACTGTTCTATAAGCAACCCTGTCAATGAACGTTCTATCGTGGCTTACAACAACTATCCCGACACCACTTTCACTAAGAGAACCTACTATCTCTTCGAGCTTTAAAGTCATTTCGATGTCTAGATGATTTGTAGGCTCATCCAGCAGAAGAAGTTTGGAGCCTGAGAGAGTTCCTCTGATTACCGAAAGAATCCGTTTCAGTCCATGAGATAGATTTCTAAAGGGAGAGTCCAGATCATCGATACCTATTCCAAATTCATTTACAGCCGCAGAAATTGCGGCTTCAAACTCAAAGCCTCCCTCATCATTAAAAGCATTTATCAGTTCCGCGTAAACGATCGGGTCAGAAGAACGACACAGTTCAGCATATATCCTAGAAATCTCAAGTTTCGCGCCGAAAAGATACTCCTTCACCGTGCCGAAGAAAGTGTCACACTCCTGATGAACGAAAAATGGGGCAATATCCTTTTGAAGTAAAATCTCTCCTTCCGAAGGGGTTATCTCGCCGGCAACTACTCTCAGAAGACTTGTCTTACCAGTTCCATTCGCTCCTGTCAAGGCGAGAGTCTCCCCTGCGGCAAGATCCAGATTCACTTTTCTTAATACTTCAAAACCATCGAACGAAACGGAAAGGTCTTTTATCTGAAGCAATTCGATCACCTCCAGCAAAGGCTTGACAAAAATGAACTACAAAAAACTAGATAGCACTTATGTAGTCGTTGATCGATGAGTCGTATGAGAAAGTATTTAATTACGCAGTTCTGAGAAGTTCTTTCTTCATTTCAGCACCTGCTGGTCTATGATCTTTTATTTATATCACATTGAAACCGACTTAGTTAAACAAGTGTACTGCCAATACTAGATAATGATCCTCAAAAGGTTTTTCCCGTTCTCGTAACGATAGTCAATCCTCTTTGAAAACCTCTTTATCAAATAGACACCCATTCCGCCCTTTTGCAAAAGTTCTATGTTCTCAAGATTTGGATCGTCTACCTCAAGAGGGTTGAACTTTGTGGAGGCATCTTCAATGGTGATTGTCACTGCTTCTTCTCCAACTTCGAGGTTTACCGAAATAAAATCATCTTCTTTGAGCTCACCGTGCTTAACAATGTTTGAGCACGCTTCTATTACTATAAGCCCTGCTCTGAATCCTGTTTCATTTCCTTTAGTTCTTCTGACTATCTCGGATACGTTAGCAGAAAAAGCGTCAATCTTATACAGCTCGGGTTCGACCGTAAAACTGTAGTTCTCTTTGGCCATTCTTTCAGCACAGATCCTTGATGGCCTCTACAACGCTGCAATCCTTAACGATGAAGAGCCTGTCAAGTCGCAATGTATTCAGCAGTTTCTTTATCTCTTCAGAGAGATTCACCAGAATCAAATCACTTCCTTTTGCGGAAATCGTTTTGTAAATGCTTATCAGAGCTGCAATTCCCATGGAATCAATGAATTCGATGTTGCTGCCGTCCACAATAACTGTTGAGCAACTTTTCAGATCAACAGTCTCCTGCCATTTTCTGAAATTTGCCGACATTTCCCCTGTAATTCTTGCCCTTTTATTAAGGGAAATTACTCCGATCCCATCGTTAGCCTTCTTGAATTCGAACATTCCTCACTCAGCTCCTCATCCTAGACTTTACGACAACAGCTTACCGAACTAGAACTCTATCAGTAAAGCCGTAATGTCGTCTTCTGCAAGCGCATTCCCTTTAAAACCCTCATAAGAGGATTTCAAGTTCAAAGAGGCACTCCTTATATCGGTATCTGAACTGCTCTCCATAAGATTCTTCAGTCTTTCCTCGCCATACATTTCACCTTTCTCGTTCATTACTTCGATCAGCCCATCGGTATACAAAAGCAAAAGATCACCGTTACGGAAAGGTATCTTAGAAACATCTCCATGAATCATGTTTATTCCGACAAGAGCTTCCCTCTTCCCTTCTAGAAACTGTACAGATCCCTCTCTCTTCATTAAAGGAGTCGGATGTCCCGCATTTGAAAGCAAAACAAAGCCTTCCTTAAGGTCCACTATTGCGGAAACAATTGTGAAGAACAGGTTGAACCTCTCAAAAATAAAATTCCTATCTAGCTCCTTCATAAAACTGCTCAAATCAAACTCACCTTCATCGATACTGGTCCTGAAATCTTCAATGAACCTGTGTACCATTACCGATAGCATTGCCGCATTTACGCCGTGTCCTGACATGTCGGCGAGATAAACAAAATACCGATTCTCATCCAACTTGAATACATCAAAGATATCCCCACCAACCCTGTAAGAAGGCTCATATATCCATTCAACAGAGAGTCCTTGAGGATTGCTTTTCGGAACAAGAGCATTCTGAATTTTACCCGCTGCTATGACATCGCTTTCAAGATTATCCACCGCCACTCTCAAGGATCTGATAAGATCATGGAGCTTCAGATGCGTATTTACCCTGAGCAGAACCTCTTCGGGGAGAAAGGGCTTTGAAATGAAATCTACTGCACCGGAACTAAGAGCTGTGAGCTTGCTTTCTCTGTCGGCAGACCCTGTAAGAACAATAACGGGTATAGGCTCTAGTTCTTTACTTTCTTTGAGCTGAGCTAGTATATCAAGTCCATTATAGTCAGGCAACATTAGATCAAGAAGTATAATATCCGGCTTTTGCACAGCCAGCGATGAGAATGCCGATCTGCCATCCGCACTTTCTACAACGTCATGGTTGTCTCTCGAAAGAATCGATTTCAGCAGAACTCTAACAGACAGGTCATCATCCACTACCAGTATCCTACTCACCCGGATCACTTCCTATTCGAAGTATCGCAAAGCTTCTGCAGGTGCGATTTTAGAAGCCGAATAACTGGGAACAATAGTTGAAACAAGAGAGGCAATGTAGAATATTAGCGTCATTGAGATAAGCTGATCCCAAGGAATGTAAAGCTTCATTCCCTCCATTAAAGGAGAGGCATAGATTTCAACACTTGTAAGCGTACCGGTTACCATCCCAAGTAGAATTCCAATGATCGCGATAAAAGATGTCTCAAGCAAAAAAGAAGAAAATACCATTGTTTTGGTGAAACCAATTGCTTTGAGCATCCCAATAATTCTCTTCCTTTCATGGAGAGCTTTGAACATTATGATCGCTATACCAACTATCCCAACGAGCATTCCGAAATACAGAAAGGACCTTAGAATACTTATTGTCCCTTGCAACATCGTTGAGGTCAGGTTCATAATATCGTCTACGTATAGAAGAAAAAGACTACTAGATGCTATCTTATCCTGCAGAACATCGAAGTTTGCCTTCTTCTCTTCCCCAGAATCTCCCGAGAGGTTGAAAAGGAAATGTCTTTCGGCACTGCTACCTGTCAACTCCGATGGAACATTCTCAATGTAAATGAGCAGTCCATTAAAGAATGAGATGGTGTTTTCCGGAATCGTTCCTATCACTTCAAGATCAATAGGCCCGGAATCAATCATCTCTGAAGATAGTCTTCTCTGCATGAAAGCGGCGGCACCGTGTCCACTATCGCCTTGATCGACCACCCTTCTTAGCTCTAGCACGTCCCCCGGTCGGACATCCGGTAAAACACTGTTTGAAACGATCACAGTGCCGGGATTGTCTCTCAGATAATTCCACAGATCTTTCACTTCCGAGATCCCAAGTCCCTCGACAAAATCGAGTTCAGTCAACCCATTGTGGTCTATGAAATTATCATCAACAGCATAGATTTGCTCCACAGCATATCGATCGTCTCTTCTCAACGCTACGTTCAGCCCTGACACCGTCGAAATCTCCCTGACTTCCAGCTGAGATTTCAGTTCAGTAAAAGTGATGGCTCTTTCACCGGTGAAAGAAAAAGCACCTACATCAAAACCGGCAAAGATTGCGTCTCTGCTTTTGACAAGCATCTGTTCCATAGAGTATGGAATTATTGAAATCAAGGTAATAACAAAAATGACAACGGCAAACATTGCAATTGTGAGACCAGTCCTCAAACGGTTTCTTGCTGAAAAGGCAATTGATATCTTGAATACAGGGGCTGCGGCTCTAGCCTTCTGAAAGAGTTTATTCAGTAGATACTCAAAGGTCTTCAAGTTGTAGACAATCAAAAACAGGCCGGCAAAGAGAATTGCTGCACCCTTTGCAATAGTGAGATAGATGGATGAGCCACTATTCGATGCTATTAGATCAAAGGAATTGCTTAACATTGTGAATACGATTACAGCAATTGAGAAGAACGATTCTATTAACCTTTTGTCTTTCATCGGAATCGCAACCGGAATCAGCAATCCCGCAAGCATAACACCAGTGAAAAAGCCAGTTGCATTTCCCAACGAATATCCACTGTAAGCCATCACTACTGATACAAGAACTCCTATGGCCGCTATGACATTCAACAGAAGTCTCTTCCTTTCATCAAGCTCTTCAGGAATATTCCTTACCGCGGTCACTATGTTCGTGCGTGAAATCTTCCTTCCCGTGTAAACAATGATTATCATGGGTATGATGAGCCCCAAAAGAAATCCATAGGCGATTGAATCGATCCGGACAAAGAACACGAACGAGCTCTGCATGGAGTTGAAGGCAATATTTGCGCCTTCGAAAGGTATCAGTGAAGCGACGTCCTCAAATAGGTTTACGAAACTACCTAGAATAAACCTCGCAATTCCCAACCCGGCGAGGACTCCAATACCTGACGAGAAAATCGAATAGAAGAAACCCTCATAGAGTATTGTCCTGGATACTCTTCTTCTTGAGTAACCAATAGCTCTGAGGGTACCTAGCTCGGTTCTTCTCTCTTGAGCAAGCATTAAGTAAATGTTTGTAAGAAGAAGCGCACCTGCAAATATGGCAAAGACACTTAGCATGAGGAATAAGAGACCAATGTTTCCCTGGTCAACCATGCTCAAGGAATCCTTCTTGACCTCCCTGACAACCAATTCCTCACCGACTAAAGACTTAATGCTTCCCACAACTTCGTCTGTAAGCCTTTCACCCGTCAGGAAATCACCACGGTTCGAGACGACTAATGCATTATAATAATCTTCAACACTTATCTTAAGCACTTCTCTCGCTTCTTCAATATCTATTAACATGGTAAATGCATTTGGACCCTGGTTTTCTATCTGGTAGTGAAGAATCCCATTTCCTTCAACGATTTCAGCTACCCTTACCTCAGGAAGAGGAATCCAGAAAAGCAATCTCTGCCCAGGGTCTGCAAGAATTTCAAGAGTATCCCCGACCTCCACCTCGGCAGCTTCGGCCAGCTCTTTATTGATTACAACCTCAGGAAGTTCATCTCTGGCAGAGGGAAGGACCAGATCAACTCCATCGACATCAGGCCACCTTGAAAGTTGATCGGCTTTCAGTCCTATCATGCTCACCTGAAAGCTCTTTCCAGTTTGGCTTCTGGCCTCTCCGGGGAGTCCAGTAGAGACAGTTCTACTAAGGATCGGAAGGACTCCGTCTACCTGTTCGTTCTTCGAGAGTGAATCAACAAGAATCTTGATTTTGGAGTTGGGAATAAACTCTTTACCAACGTTTTGGTTATCTGAAGGTATGTAGACCATTTCATCGATCTCACCATGAGTTCTTTCGATCTGACTGTAGAGGAACTTCTGAAAAGAATCATTCATGGCCATCGAACCCATGATAAGTGCAGTTCCAATAAGCGATCCCATTATCACCAAAAAAGTGTCGGATTTTCTCCTATGAATGTTTCTGTAGCCGATTTTGAAAATTATCGGATTCCTTATCATTGAAACTACAATCGCAATTACGGCAATACCCGCAAAGAGACTTATTGTCTGTATTATCACCGTTACACCTTCAATTCTCTATTTTCTTCAATCTTCAAAATACGGCCACTATCCATGTGGAGAACTCTGTTTGAGTATGCGGAGACTCTCTCGTCGTGCGTAACAATTACGAAGGTCTGATTGAACGTTTCATTAAGCTCTGCAATGAGATTCATGAGATCATTGCTGGTCTTCGTGTCCAGGGCCCCCGTAGGTTCATCAGCCCAAACAATAGCCGGTTTGTGAACGAGTGCCCTTGCTATTGAGACTCTCTGTCTCTCGCCACCACTCAATCTTGAAGGGAGATAATATTCTCGCTCCCTCAAATTGACTTTCGCAAGTATTTCCATTGCCGCTTCACGGGCTTTCTTTTCGTTGCTTCCCATTGTAAGCATTGCGAGTTCCACGTTTTCGACTGCTTTTAGGACAGGTATCAGATTGTAGAACTGAAAAACAAAACCCATGTTCATTGCCCTGAAGCGAGTTTTTTCATCATCCTTCAAAGAGTGGAGATCCACTCCCTTGACTGTAACTTTCCCATCCGTAGGTGTATCTATTCCTGAAAGACAGTTTAAGAGCGTACTCTTTCCGCATCCGGAAGGTCCGAGAATCGCCAGTATCTCGCCTTCATGAATATCAAATGAAACTTCCTTCAATGCTTCGACCGACACCTCACCCGACCTGTAAGTTTTACTAAGGTCTCTGACCTCGACAAATGCCATTTTGAATCTCCTTCCCATAAACGAACTCTCAATTATTGAGTGATATCGTCCACAGCTTTCCTTATTTCGTTATTCAGTTTTTCGATAGTATTTTCAAGATTGGAAAAGGCCTTTCTCGACAAGATTACAATTACTAACGATGCCACATAGGAAAACAAACCCGCCGCGATTTCAATTCTTTTCTGAAGGAGCACAGAGGAAAACATAACCGCGAGCGGAAAAAGTGGTGCTGCATACGCTGAAAATATATAGAGCTTCCTCTGTAGCTCAGAAGGCTTATTAAGTTTTTCTTCAAGTGAAGAAACAACCTTTTCAAGGTTTCTCAGATTCTCAGAATCGATAATCTTCCCCTTTATGCTCTCATCAAATGTTCTCCTGAGGGTGAGTATGGACTGTATATTTCTCAGAAAGGCTGACACTTTTACTGAGTAACTCCTTCCCGGAACACCTGAGACTATCAAATAGTCAAGAATGATTGAAAAAGGCAAGAAAAAAAAGATTGGATGAGCGTAAGCACCCTTAGAAAAATTGAGCGCGAATAGAATTGCAGCCGATGTCAAATAGTACACCGTCACTTTTTTCATCAATCCATTTCCGGCAATTTCTCTACCATAACTGACGATGCAGAAACTTTTACTTTGCACTCATCGATTTCTTCAACCCAGTCTATTGGTATCAGTTTCTTTGACCTAGAACCGAATCCTCCGCATTCACCTATCAAATGGGTGATCTTACCTTCATCGTTGAGAACGAAGCTTCTTACCCTTCCTACTGTCTTCTCTTCAGCAGTAACAATATCACATCCCGGCTCAAGTGATTTGCTGTCCTTTGGAACATTTATCGAGGTGTTTAACGGTGGAAGAGGGTATAGCTCAGCATAGTCTCCTACTGGTCTTAACCAGTATACCGGAGTAACTCCGCTCTCAAGATTCTCTATTTCTTCTCCAGTGACGAAGAACGTCTCTTCGTAATCCTGCAGTGTTTCAACATCTCTTGATTCAATTTTCAGCCTAACTTCATCGGGAGCTGCAAAGAACACAGTCGCTATCGGCACCAATTTCGCCACTCTATTGAAGATACCCTTCTCTATCACTACATGAGTGACTTCGTTGTTCTTAGGATGAATTACTACCCTAATGACTTTTCCGAGGTCTTTGCCGTCGGAGGAAATCGCTTTGGCGCCCCATCTGATTCTGTTTTCCATAGGTTCACCCCCTTTAGTAAAGTTTATCACGTGGGACATGCTCCATTCAAAAGGATAACTTGACATATGACTGCAGAAAATCGGAACGAGTTGTAAAATATAGGAACAGATGGGCGGAGAACAGAATACTTAGGGTCTTTCCCGGTTATCGCATTTGACCGAGTACTAATAATGGTGAGAGGAGGAAGTTCGTCTCTCCGACATGGATTAGATGGACGTTGGAATCAATGAGCCCACTTAGGCTTTTCTGGATATTCGTCAAAGTCAGTACATTCACAATAGGCGGCGGGTATGCAATGATTCCTGTAATAAAGGAATTTATTGTAGACAAATACAGGATAATGAAGGAAGACGAGTTTCTTGATGTGATTGTCACTGCCCAGACTGTACCTGGTGTTATAGCGATAAACACGGCCATGATCCTGGGAAGTAGGCTTTCAGGGTTTTGGGGCGCTTTTTTTGCGGTGCTTGGAGCTTCACTGACCCCATTTATCATAATACTTATAATAGCAAGCTTCTTCACCGATTTAGTAGACCTCCCTGTCTTCAAAGGCTTCTTTGCCGGCGCGAGAGTGGGTGTGACTGTAATACTTGCTAATCTTTCCTTTCAGCTTCTTCGGAAAAGTCTTAGAAGATACCTGATAATAGTCGTTATTGCTGCTGGCACTTCGGCAATTGTCTTTCTCAATGTATCCTCTATCTGGGTTCTACTGCTATGCTCGCTTCTCATTTATTTCATCGATAGGAGGTCGACCAGATGATTCTACTAAAGCTCTTCTGGTCCTTCTTTAAAATCGGCCTTTTGGCTTTCGGAGGAGGATATGGAGCTCTAAGCCTAATCCAAGATCAAATAGTGAACGTAAACAAATGGATTGGAATTGATGAGTTTCTTACTCTAATATCCATCTCACAGATGACTCCCGGTCCAATAGCGATCAACTCGGCCACTTTTATTGGCTATAGGATTGCTGGAATACACGGATCGGTTTTTGCCACTGTCGGAGTAGTGCTTCCAAGCGTGTTCTGGATATTCCTTATATTAAAGGCTTTAAAGATACTAGAAAAATGGATAGATACGGCAGAGGTGTTTAATGCCTTAAGGCTAGGGATAATTGCGCTGATTCTTTCCGCTACTTTCAGAATTGGGATTGAGTCTATTAATAGTTTTTTCACCATCATTATTGCACTATTAGCTTTCTACATTCTATACAAATTCAAACTATCAGTCATATGGATTGTCTTCGGAACAGGAATACTAGGGATTTTTTGGAGCTTCTTTCTACCTTTATAAGCCATTGTAATTGCTAAAAACTCAACTCCTAAAAGGCATTTGCCATACAGAACAATGCGAACTTTCGATTTCTATTTTTGATTTGTTCATTCGAATGAATTGTTAGTTTAATTTTTGCCGACTTAGTTTCCTCCAATGTCTTGTGCACATTATCAATAATATTACATCTTTTGATTTAATCTTTATGATATTTCTTTCGTTTGATTTTGTGCTCTACACTTCACCATTGTCATCTTACGGCGATTATGGGTGTTTAATATCGATTATTGAGCATATCCTTCGTTTTATGGTGTTTGCAGATTCGAACATGCTTGATCTAAAATGGACTTGTCATCTTATTTATTCAGAGATGCGGTTATTTACTCTTGTACATATGACCAAACATTTATTTCTATGTAAGTAAAATATGGTGAGCGATTCCAGATTTTGAGAGAGTTTTATCAGGCAATTTATCACTCGAACACTTGACTAGGAGGTGTACTGTATGTGGAAGATACCTGAAGAAGAAGATCACTAAGAACAAGGGACCGGAACAAAAGGGGATTTGTTAAGTAAATTTTTGGAGGTGTAGCGTATGAAAAAGGTAGCAGCGATTATTCTAATTGGATTGATAGTGCTTGGTGGAGTAACTCTTGCAGGACCTGGACTTTGGAAGATTCCCGAAGACGAGTTCACTGTAGATGGTGGTCCAGGACTTTGGAAGATTCCTGAAGGTTATTGATTCCATTTTCAGCAT
>JAFGAP010000065.1 GCA_016933635.1 Kosmotogaceae bacterium | reverse complement strand
TTAAGACTTGAGGCAAACGAAATTCTAGAGAAACTCGATATGATAACTACCGAAGATCCCCTCGCTTATGTAGCGGCTTACGCCGTAAGAAAAGTACTGCAGAAGAAGAAGGTTCACATTGTCAGCGACACAAAGTTTGCTGAGGAATTTGATGAGCTAGGATTACGTGTCAATCCAGATATTCAATCTGTAGTTGACCGATTGATTTGTCCCGGCAAGAGTGTTTCTGTTCTTCAGAATTCACTCGTACTGCCAGAGATTACTACTGAGGAGGTATAGCATGAAACCAAAAGACCTTGAGTACATGAAACTGAACGGAACGCCATACTTCGACGATTCCCGTTGGGTCTGCCCACTAAACTACGAAGGCAAAATAAGAGGAAAAGATGCAAAAGACAGTATCTACATACACGATGTCACTCTCAGAGACGGTGAACAGACCTGTGGTCTTACATGGAACGAGGATCAGAGGGTAAGAATAGGGGTTGCACTTAACGATCTAGGTGTCAAATCCATAGAGGTGGGAATGCCGATTGTATCAGATGAGAACAAGAGAGCAATAAGAAGGCTAGTAGATATGAAGCTCGACTCAGAGATCGTTCCCTTTGCAAGGTCTTTGAAAAAGGACATAGATGAGTCTCTTGATTGTGGTGCTACCCGTGTGGTTATTGAGCACGCAGTGAATCCTTATGACAATGAACTCGTGTACGGAGTCTCCCCCGAAAAGCTCGTGGACAGAGTAGTTTCGGCAATACTTTACGCAAAGGAACAGGGCATGAAGCCTACTTTCATGGGATGGGATGCGACAAGATCTTCACTCGACTACGTTCTTAAGATATTCACAGAAGTGGCGAAGCAGGCGAAGCCAGAGAGCATGGTCTTCGTAGATAGTTTTGGTGTCGCCTCGCCATTTGCAATCGAGTTCATCTTCACTGAACTTAGAAAGGCTATTCCCGATATTCCCTTTGAATTCCACGTACACAACGAATTCGGCCTTGCAATGGGATCTGTTTTCGCCGCCGTAAGGGCAGGCGTATCGGGCATTCATAGCTCAATAAACGGCCTTGGCGAAAGAACCGGAAACGTGGCCACCGAGGAAGTGGCTGCCGGTCTTAAGCTACTTATGGGAATAGATGCCGGTCTTGATCTATCGAAAATTGGCTACACTTCTAGACTGGTTGAGGATATCTCGAAAATTCAGGTCGCAAACAATAAACCCGTCGTAGGCAAGCGCCTTTTCTGGGTTGAATCCGGCATTGTAGTCGATGCAATAGATAAGTTGAATGAAGCGGGAATAAACGCAGCAATGACTCCGTACCTCCCTTCGCTGGTCGGTATGGGAGAAATACAGGTCAAACTTGGCGCTTTCAGCGGCCAGGCAAGCATAAAATACTGGTTGAAGAGACTTGGAATGGAAGCTACTGAGGATCAAATTGAAGAGCTGACGGAAATCGTTCGAAAAGAAGGGCGAATAAGAAACACGGTTCTTGAGATCGATGAATTCAAGAGGATTGTGGGAGACTACATGAAATGAGCCTGATTCTCGTAATAAACCCGGGGTCCACGTCAACCAAGGTGGCGGTCTTCAGAAATGATGAAGAAATATTTAAGAAGACAATCCCACTTGATGACGAAATGCTTGATCTTCCTCTCTTTCCCGATCAGTATGCGATAAGGAAACGACAGATCGTTAAGGAGCTTGATATAAACGGTGTAAGACCTTCCGACCTAGCCGCCGTCGCAGCAAGGGGCGGTCGGCTAAAACCTCTTGAGTCAGGTGTATATAGGGTTAATGAAGAGATGGTTGAAGATGCGAGGAGCGGACTCCAGGGAATACACCCGGCAAACACAGCAGTAGTCATAGCATCAGAAATGGCCGAGGAGTATGGAATCCAGGCATTCACTGTTGACCCAATAAGTGTCGATGAACTGGCCGAGTGGGCAAAATACACGGGAATAAACGAAATAAGAAGGAATTCCCTTTCGCATGCGCTGAACATGAAGGCTGTAGCGAAAAAAGCAGCAGCAGAACTGGGCAAAAGATATGAAGATGCGAAGCTTGTAGTTGCTCATCTTGGAGGCGGGTCCTCGGTTAGTGCTCATTCGAATGGGAGGATGGTAGATCTCTATAATAGCGACAAAGAGGGCCCGTTTTCTGTGGAAAGAGCCGGCGCATTACCCTCCCATGAACTGGCAGAGTTTGCTCGAGAGAGGAACGACTATCTGGACTACCTGACTCACCGGGGAGGTCTATTCTCTCACTACGGAATGCGTGACGTCGAAAGTATTGCAAAGAGAGTAATGAAGGGAGAGATTGAAGA
>JAFGAP010000064.1 GCA_016933635.1 Kosmotogaceae bacterium | reverse complement strand
CATGCAATGAAGTATAATCTATATATTCTGAAATGGCAAACGTTTTCCGATTCCGAGGAGGTGGATGGTAATGAAGAAAGTTCTTCTATTTTCGCTAGTTCTTGTTATTGCGGCATCAGTTTTTGCGTCATACCCGGATAGGTCAGTAACTCTCGTTATTCCTTGGGCAGCTGGCGGTATAACCGACAGAGTTGGTAGGGCACTGGCACCTTATCTAGAGAAGAACCTGGGAGTTCCCGTTGTGGTTCTAAACCAAGCGGGCGCTTCCGGAGCTATTGGAACAGATTTCGTGTACTCGAAACCGGCAGACGGCTACACGCTTCTCTTGTCTGCCGAAACTCCAGGAGTCTTCAGAGTTATGGGAACGGGAAAACTTGGTTTCGACAACTTCGAAGGCATCATCATGAACGTTGAAGACATGAAAGTAGTAGTTGTTCCGGGAAATTCACCGTATCAGACGATGGAAGAACTCGTTACTGCAATTAAGGAAAACCCCGGAAAGATCAAGATGTCTTACTCCGGTCCGGGAGCCAGCGGACACATCCAGGGACTTCTGCTTAAAGAGGTCGGGCTTGATGTTTCCATGACCCCGTTCGGCGGTGGCAGCCCTGCAATGCTCGCAACAATAAGCGGACAGGTAGATTTTACCTTCGGAAACATAGGCACGGTTCTCGATTACTTGAAAACTGGCGATCTGAGAGCTCTCGCAGTTTACACAAAGGGCGAGAGATCTCCTGCCATTCCCGATGTTCCTCCGATAGCGGATGCAATTCCCGAAATGGCGCGTTACCTGCCTTTGACATTCCCGAACTGCATTCTCGTTAAGGAAGGGACTCCGCCCGAGATCAAACAGATCATTCTGGAAGCCTCACAGAAGGCAGTTCAGGATCCCGGATGGCTTGAATTCACCGAGGCTAGCTTCTACACCAGAATGCACGACGTACAGGGCGACGCTGTTATCGACTACTGGAACCGCTGGACATCGATCGTTACATGGCTTCTATACGATGCTGGCGTAGCTCCCAATAGTCCTGCAGACTTCGGAATAGAAAGATTCTGATCTACTGTCTATCGACGGTAGACCTCGTGTCTACCGTCTTTGGAGGTCATTATGAAAGAAAAAACGAGCGGTAGTCTCAATTTTCAGATAATAGAAGGAGTCTTCTTTGCAATAATCGCCGTCTTCATAATTGTGGTCTCGGCGGGAATGAACCCTTACGGCTCCTGGTCGCTTGCGCCCGGTCTCTTTCCGCTGATCATGGGTATAATACTTCTTGTGCTTGCAATATCTCTAATATTCCAGGCAGTGAGAAGCAAGAGTTTCAAGTCGGGCGGTTTTGACAAGGTTGACTGGCTTAGAATTTCGCTTGTAATGGTCATGACATTCATATATGTCTGGCTTCTTCCGATAATAGGCTTCATTGCTGTTTCGATTCCTTATCTCGCCCTGATGCTTCTCCTACTTGGAGAGAAGCGCTGGTGGCTGTTAGGGATAATCTCCGCGGGGACTACTCTTAGTCTGTATTACGCCTTCGGTGTTCTACTGAGTGTCTACCTGCCTTGAGAAGGTGATGTGCATATGATTGAACAGATACTCGCCGCGATAGATCTCAGATTCATTTTCCTCGTATTTGTTGGTGCCTTTGCCGGGCTTATTGTAGGCGCCATGCCGGGGCTTTCCGTCACAATGGCCACCGCAATCCTGGTTTCGGTGACTTTTACATGGGCTGTCAATGATGCGATGGCCCTTATGATGGGAGTTTATGTAGTTGGAGTCTTCTCGGGAGCCATATCCGCGATACTGATCAACATCCCAGGAGCTCCCGGTTCTGTCGCAACTACCCTTGACGGTTTTCCCATGACCATGAAGGGCCAGGCAAAAAAGGCTTTACGGGTCGCCACCTTCTACTCGTTCTTCGGAACAATTTTCGGGCTAATCATGCTCGCTGTGCTTGCAAAGCCGGTAACGAAAATCGCGCTACAGTTCTCTCCTATGGACTACTTTCTCTTAGCCCTTTTCGGGCTTACTACCGTCGGTTCTCTGACTTCCAAGAACTTCCTGAAGGGATTGATAAGCGCGGCCATGGGAGTCATAATTAGTTTGATTGGAATCGATCCGATCATGGGGACTACGAGATTCACATTCGGCTCGATGAAACTTCAGGCCGGCATCTCTCTAATAGCCGCCCTGATCGGACTCTTTGGGTTCTCGGAAATCCTGATTCAGATTGGACAGCGTTCACTTGAACCGATTGCGGGAAAGCTCGGAAAAGAGAAAGTCAGCTTTCGCGAGCTGCTGCGACACCTCCCGCTTTCAATACAGGCCTCTGTGATTGGAACATTGATAGGTGCACTGCCAGGGACGGGCGGCCCCGTTGCCGCTCTTATCGCCTACGATCAGGCGAAAAAGACGGTGAGAAAACCCGAAGTTCCATTTGGCGAGGGTGCAGTCGAAGGTATAGTTGCAAGCGAATCTGCAAACAACGCCTGTATTGGAGGCGCCCTGATACCCATGCTGACACTTGCAGTCCCAGGAGATGCGGTTACTGCCGTTCTCTTGTCTGCAATGTACGTTCATGGACTAAGGCCTGGACCTCTGCTTTTCACGCAGACCCCCGACCTATTTTATGTAATATTGGCTGCCGGGATAATTGGATCATTGTCGATAATTGCTCTCGGAATCGGTGTGGCACCGCTAATGGCCAGAATGGTGCTGATTCCGAAGAAGATCCTGCTTCCTGTGGTCGCAATCTTGTGTATAATCGGCGCTTATGCAATAAATTCAAGTGTTTTCGATGTCCTGATGATGGCCATCTTTGGTCTGATTGGCTTCGTCATGAGAAGGAAGGGATACTCAGTGGCTCCTATGGTTCTCGGTATTGTGCTGGGATCATTGATGGACGCTAATTTTAGAAGGGCGGTATCGCTTGCATCGGCAGGAGACAATCTGATAATCTCAATGTTCTCAAGACCCATCAGCATTATTCTTATCGTCTTCATTTTGATATCACTATTTTCCAATTTCAAGTTTGTCAAGACCGGAGTGAGAAAGCTATTCTCCGGAAGGTCTGGCAAAGGACAGGAGGAATGAAAATGATAGCCTTTGCTTCAAGGCATAATCTTTCGGGTAAGCTATCTGTGCCCGGTTCAAAAAGCCACACAATAAGAGCGGTGTTAATCGCGGCGATGGCAAACGGCGTCTCAACAATAAGAAACCCTCTGTCGAGCGAAGATTGTCTCGCGGCTACCAGAGCAGCTAGGGCCTTCGGATCCGACGTGAAAATTGAAAAGGGAGTATGGATGATAAACAGCACCACCGAAGGACTAAAGAATCCCGACGATGTTATTGACTGCGGGAACTCCGGTACGACCTTCTATTTTGCCACGGCGATCTCGGGGACTCTGAGTGACTACGTTGTTCTTACGGGAGATTATCAGATTCGCAGAAGACCCGTTGTAAGACTGCTGGAAGCAATGAGAGAACTGGGGGCCTTCGCCGTCACGACGAGAAGTAACAGCGATGCAGCTCCCGTAATAATAAAGGGACCAATGAAGGCCGGAACTATAGTTTTCGGCGGAAAGATGTCCCAGTATATTTCTGGAATGCTCCTGACATCGGCCAGACTAGAGGGAAAAACCAGGATCGAAGTTGAGAAGGCCATAGAAAGGCCGTACCTCCAGATGACTGTGGACTGGATGAAAGAACACGGGATAGAAGTGAAGTACGATGAAGAGAATTACAGTTTCTTCGAAGTAGAAGGACCTCAGAATTACAAACCAGTCGACACTGCTATTCCCAGCGATTGGGAATCAGTTGCTTTCCCACTAGTCGCTGCGCTCGTTACTGACTCCGAGTTAGTAATAGAGGACCTGGATCTCTCGGGCAGCCAGGGAGACGCCGTAATCATCAACATACTAAAAGAAATGGGCGGAAATGTAACTCTGGACAGATCCAGCAACTCTTTGAAGGCAGTTGGAGGAAATAAACTCAGGGGAATCACCATAGATTGTTCAGACATTCCCGACGCGCTTCCAATACTTACTGTCGCAGCCTGCTACGCTGAGGGAGACACAGTATTGACCGGAATTGAAAGTATAAGGGTAAAAGAGACAGACAGAGTCGAGGTAATGAAGAGAGAGCTCTCGAAAATGGGCGCATCGATCGAGGACACTGATCACGAGATGATCATTTGCGGCGGAAAGAAACTTACCGGAGCAAAGGTCCATAGCCACGACGACCATAGGGTTGCAATGTCTCTCTCAGTCGCAGGTCTATTCTCCGAAGGAATAACAGAAGTCAGCAACGCTGAATGCGTCTCGGTATCATTCCCCGGCTTCTTCGAACTCATGAACAGCGTTGGAGCCGGCTTCCAGACGAAATAGGGAGCCCGGGCCTCTATTGGGTCTAGAATCATAACAGGAGAAAGGGAATCAAGGGGGAGAAACAAAACCCGGCGAAAAGGCCGGGTTTCTTTTTCAGACTCATGCAAAGGATTTCACCAGGTCTGAATACCTATAAGTGACAGCCTTCCGTTGCCAGTTCCAGGCGATGAAGAGTCAGAAGAATCTGCAACTGCAACAAAGGAATCCAGATTGCCTGCATCTCCATCCGGATCAAAGGAATAAGCTGTGAGCGATCCAAAGAGGAAGAGCTGCGGAGTGTGACCATTTCCGTGATCAAGATTCTCCAGTCCAGAAAATAGAACATCTCCGCCTTCCCCCTCATCCTTCCATGAGAAGAATGAGCCTATCAACGACTTGTTTCCGTGAGTAGAGTTTCCTTTCTCGAATTTGAGGATCATGTCTCCACCGATCGTGGCTAGCATCAACGAAGAAGTTTTCTCCTCACCCAGCATATTGCTGATAATCGTTTCAGAGACATTCTTTGTTTTGTTTCCTACAGGAGAATTTCCATTTCCGTTATTCACATAATCATATTGATAGTCCAAGACGATGTTCGTGTTGATCGTCGCATCGCCAAGTACAGAGATATTATAATGACCGACGACTTCACTGATCTTGTGGGGATCATTACCAAAAACAGTATCTCCTGCTATCTGTATGGACAGAGTCGCAGAGGAAGTCAGTGACTCGGGAATCTCAAGGCAATTCTTCCCAAGGCAAATCTCCAAACCGTCATCGCTAAAGTAAGCTTGAAAAGTAGGATCACTGACATTGCTTGGAGCCTTCACGACAACCATAACATTCTCATCCATACTGGAAAGTGTTTGATCCGTGTTGAGAACAACTGTATAACTTGCATCGGGAAGAAGTTCCATGTACTCAGTCTTCCACTGGTCGTAAACATCATCAGATGAAACGTTAGGGTCGGAAGCCGTATACCAGCCCGGAAAATTCTCGAGAAGCTCATCTACGTCTTCTTGATCAAGCTCATCTCCATCTTCATAAACAATCAACGAGTCTCCGGTGATCCCGCCAGTAATTATGTCACTCGGCGTGCTGGTAGAAGTCATGTCTATCGTCAATCCATTAAGTACTACCGCGCTCCCGTAGACGAGATCTCCATGGACTTTTGGATTGCCATGACCTCCGGATACATTCATAAGGGCGAGAGTTCTGTTCAATGCCGCCATCCGTATAGCGGGAATCATAAGCCCGCCCCTAACATAAGAGATCAACCCTAGAGCATATGCTTTCCTGTCTCCTATCTGAGCCGAAGCAACGATCGTGTAGCGTCCACCGACCTGGTAAACATAAGCTTCTAGCGTGTACTCGTCCCCTCCCAATCCTGGATCTGCAGAGAGTAACCGTATCGCTTCAGTAAGGTTCGAACAGTCAACCGAGCTATCTATGTCTGCGAGGAAGCTCTGCCAGTAATACTTCTCTACCCCTCCCCTGGTAAGAATGTGCGACTTGAATTCTTCGACCCCGCCCCAAGGAGACAGATCATAAGTGCCAACGTTCTCAAGGAATATGTGAGAAGCAGTGTCAACTGCATTTGTGGCATAGTTTTGAAGGCTGGAAGAAGTCTTGTAGTTCTTCATCTTCTGAGATGTCCTGTTCAATTGAGTGCTTGCAGCAAAAAGGACAAGAGCTCCGAAGGTCAGGAGAATCAAAGTCATAGGAAGAGCAAATCCTTTCTTTCTATCGTATAGAGACCACAACATGGTAGGCCTCCTCTCTTCTGGCAAGATTATCGGCTAGTTTGAATGAGATTGTGAATATCTCATCATCTTCTATTAGTGGAGCTCCGGTGATTGTCGAAACTTCTGTACCTGAAAAACCCGAATAGGAAATGTAGTCATCGTTGAGGATAGCAATCAGCTCGTTTAGCCTGCTTGAAACCTCATTCTCGTCTTTACAATCCAGAAGTCTTCTATCCTGTCTGATAAAACCGCCAACAAGGTTTGCCACCGCTTCAATCTCGGAAACCCTGCTTACCTCCATCGACATTTTCTTGTGAGCAATAACTAGAGCAAATCCCATAGTTAAGAAGCCGGCAAGAATTGCAAGGGAAATCAATGTCTCGGCAAAAGTGAATCCTCTCTTAATAGAACCTCACCGCCCCTTCCGCTTTGCGACTCGTAATTGCGTTTCCCGAACTGTCATAGTATGTGAAAGTGGCCTGGTAAGTGAGAAAATTAACGATGGGAATTACTTCGAATGCGTCAACATAATTCGATATTGTATTTGAAGTCACAGCCCCGTCTGTGCTGGTCTGAAAAACATGGACAATCCTCTTTTCAAGTGGGATATATGTAATGGTCGAAGTCGTTGTCACCCATTCAAGAACACTCTCCGCTGGAACACTGTGCATGAGTTCGATCGTATCATTTCCCCCTTCAACGCCATCCTCTAGTCCGGTGACACCCGAAAGCAAAGTCCACTGCCTTGACACAAGTGAACGCATGGAAGTATGGAGTTTAGTAATCTCTTCATCCAGAGCCATAGAAGCATTCACCTGACCGGATGACTTCAGAGAAAGCGAGGCAATTAATGTTACAGTTACAAGGACCATCGTTGATACCGCGAGGGCTGCGAGAAGCTCTGTCATTGTCATCCCTCTCTTGCAGTATCTATTCACTTTAGCCTCGCTAGAAAGCCACTCAAAATGATGGTTACCGAATGCTTGAGTAAAATAACCATTCTTCACAGTGCACCATACTCCTCTAATAGACTCTCATCATGCCTAATTTGTATTAAGGTAATCCCTGCACGATAAGTATCTTATTGGTACTTCCACTGATTGTCTTCGTCATGTACAAGTTCCTAAAGATACCCGCAACGTCAACTTACTCCCACGTTTTTTCCTGCAATTAGATGCCAGCCATAGAAACTTATTGGAAAGGTTAATTATCCTCCACTCAGACAGTCTATCGATTCGAGTTCACCATCTTGAATTCGCCACAAACGTTATCACACGATCGCTTACAAAAACAGAGAATCTTCTGAAGAATTTTCCTTTATCGTCAATCGGCCGCTTCTCTCAGAAATGGATTTCAACAAATCAGTCGCATAAAGGAAACTAGCTTCCATAATTATCATTGCTTATCTCTAGAACTGAACTCTTCCTTTTCACCAGCAATTCGTGCGTTCTTCTTTGCTACTATATTGGTTCTAAGGGGGTTATTGAGTCCTAATTTAAGGAAATTTCTTCAGGAGTAATCATTCTTTCGATTGAATCTTATTTAATGATATTTCAATTCTCGACATTCCCTCAAGCTCTTACGAAAAACAACTCTAATTCTTTATTCCGTACATATGAATCTGAATTTGACGCAAGACAGACTGTGAAAATCGAAGCGACGAATCCATATGAAACTGAACACTTCATTGTCTTTTTGTTTAGTCAATCATGACTAGACGAGAAGCCTTTGATTTATGTTTTGTCTTCTCCACAAAACTCTTCGAAAGAAGTCGTTCTATACGATGAACCAGAAGAGATGCGATTTAGGCATTGTTTTGCATTGCTTCTTTTGGTCAACAACGCTAAGGCCGTTCGTTGACTTAGTACCTTGAGGATACAAAGGTGATCGTTTTGAGGGATAAGGAAAAGGAAATAGTAAAAAGGCAGATAAAGGAACTTGTGTCAAGGTACGCTGAGAAAGTTCTTTGCAGCAAGGCAGAAGCTATACTAGACAGCAATCTGCTAAAAGACGAGGAAATTGAGGATCTGATTCAAGATGGTAGGGCATATACAATGACTATTGCGCTTATTAACGACTGGTTGCTTTCACTGCCATACCCTCTCGGAGGCAAGTCATACAAGAGGCTAAGAAGGCTATTAGAAAAACTCAGATAGCAATCGTCGTTCAATTACCTGTTATATGAATTAGAAGAGTCACGCTAATATAAAACCCGGTTAAACAAGCAACTTTTAACTCTTTCATGATTCGTGCAACAAGATGCAACTTGCTCCATCAACACGACCAAAGTCAACAGAAAAGCAGTGAAACTTTGTGTTAGCTCAAAGAGCGGCCCTCCCCCGGCTGCTCTTTGAATCATAGAGTCGAAGTGTTGTTTGAGTTACGCAACTAGAAGAAAGAAACTTTCAGATTATCCGGATGAAGCTCAAAAATTTCGGACAGGTCTAATGATATCAAGAGAATCAATGCTTCTCCAACAAAGAGCGCAACCATTCTACTCTAATCACAGATTATTAACTGAAACCCGCCTAGTCCAAAACCGCTATTTTGTTATACTCTAATTAAGCAAGAAACACAAATGATAGTCCTCTTCTGTTTCTCACAGTAGTCCGTTTTGTCTAATCAGAGTGTTCTTAAGTCAGGAGGATAGATAATGGAGAATTCAGAGAGATTCATGCATGCCTTCAGATCGATAGAAGGGTATTTGAGCAGATTCAACGAAGATTACCGGATCGATGGATTCTCCAGATCTTTGAGAGATTTATCTAAGAGTGACAAGGTTCTTAGAAACTTTCTTGACATGCTCCTGGAATTTGCAGAGTTACGCAACGCGATAGTCCATACTGTAACAGAAGATGCGAAACCTATCGCAGAACCCCACGATGAAGTAGTTCAAGAAATAGAGAGGATTGCGCGGATGCTCAACGATCCGCCAAAGGTTGCATCTGTATTTGGATACGAGAAAGTAGCGACGATAGATGTAAAAGACAGCCTAGAGAAGGCGCTTTCAATCATTGCGGAGAAATCATATTCTCAGATCCCCGTTTATGATGGTGGTAAATTCATGGGAATCCTGACGACAAACACAATCGCCAGATGGATGGCAGGCACACATGAAGAAGAAAGGACAAACTCAAGAAAAACGCGGGTCCGTGAAGTGATGGAATATGCCGAAGAAGATGAGACCGTGAAATTTGTAAGCAGAAAGGCAAACCTGTTCGACATTGTCGCCTCATTTGGCGAATTCAGCGGCCTTGGAAAAAGACTCGAGGCAATAATTGTGACCGAAAACGGTCGAAGAAGCGAAACTCCCCTGCACATAATAACAATCTGGGATGTACCCACGATATTCGCCGTTCTCCAGAAGTAGATGCAAAAAAGCTCATTTGGCTCAGCTTTACATGAATCATTCTGTTAATGCACCGACACACGATCCTTCTGGGCGTAGCTGCTAAATGTATCAGAAATGCTCTAATTTAGGGGATTCGATTTTTCCACCACAAAGCTGCTCCGTACAGAATTACGCAGGAGTAACGCCTGTTTTTTAAGAAAGACCACTCACTGATCGTTGAAAAATCCACCTCTAGAAAAACGCTAGCCGCTGCACCTTCAACAGTAAAATGAGGTCCATTGCCTTAGTTCCAGATTAGAAACCACAGACGAACTGAACTGTTCATCTTTTTGACATACTAATACCGCAATCTTGTTCTCTCTTGCCGCTCAGTCAGCTTCTATTTTCCCGAAGCTTCGTTCTGTCCTCCAATAACTGGCTCCATAGAAGATGGTGAAAATCCAGGTTCATAAATCCCAATATTTACGTTGTCGATATCTACATATGTACATGCACTGTCGTTAAAAGTCTGGAAGTTAAAGGAAGTAATCGAGTAACTGCCCGTCAGTGTCTCTGTTCTCTTCAGAACATTGTTAACATATACACTGTAATATTTGGAGTTTAAATCGAAGAGAATGTAGACGTTGTACCATACTCCCCCAGAAATCGCCATCAATTTCGTAAAAACACCTGTATCATTATTGAATGAATATATCCCATATCCCGATCCTGCATCAGCGATGTAAACATAAGGAACCCAGTTCACGGTCTCGCGAAATCCGAAACAGCCATTGCTTGAAACTCTGAAATCGAACCTAACAGTGCCCTTCTTCACAGGATTAAGGCCTGTTCTTATTACTCTCGCCCAGTTTGCTACTGTGCTGTCAACGAAGGTCAGCGCTCGCCCTGGATGACCGTAGTTTGTAATTGCTGCAGTAGATCCGTAGGACTCATATGTCGCCCAGGGGAGAACCGGTATTCCAAGAGACCTGGACTCGAAGTCCTCATCTACAAGCGTGTAAGGACCAGTTGTAAACTTCCATACGGGACCTGAAACTGAATTGAGTCCGTCCTTTGCAACTATCTTCCAGTAATATGTGGTGTAGCTCACCAAACCACCCTTGTTGTAGGACGTAGAAGTTATGTTGGAACTATATAGGGGCGGGGTTGCTGAAGTTCCAAAATAGAGATCATATGTAACGGTATCCCCATCGGGATCTCCGCCGGTCCAAGAAAGGCTGATTAAAGGAAAGGTCTTATCCGTCGAATTGTTTGACGGAGATGGGCTTGAAGGAATATTTGGAGTCGTCTTCACAGTAATCTTGAAACTAGCAGTAGCACTTCCCTTACCGTCAGATGCGCTTACTACGATGGTTTTCTCGCCTGTAGGTGCGGTAACAGTCCATACATAGTTGCTTCCAACTATAGTTCCGGGACCACTTGCGACAGAAAACGTCAGCGGGTCTCCATTTGGATCACTGCAATATGGAGAAAGAGAGAAATTGACTGAATCACCAAGATTTCTTATAAGGTCAGGAATAGTAGTCCACACGGGAAGCTTGTTTAAAAACGGGCAACCGGTAAGGAGAAAAACAAGCGCTACAATAGCAAATATCCAGTACTTAGATCTCATAGTCACACCTCCATAAGAGACGCGATCTAACTAATCCAGGGTGCATAAGAAGACTGGTCTGTTGTCTCTCGATAGATAGATTGTAATCCAAACGACCACTACTGTGAGACAGTCTCCAGAGTGTACGCTACAAATCAGCAAATCACGCAATGAATATTGATCGATGATAATGCTACAGTTTTACATACCGAAGTTCAAACTATTTCGAAGCAAATAAATGTCTTTGGCTAGACCTATTGCTGGTTGAAACACTTAATAATCAATGAACAACAACATAACCAAAAGATTGTAGTTCAATAAAACCAACTGCAATGTGAAATACTTTTCGGAATTCCTGATCGTTCACTACGGCTCGAGTTTTTCTCTGACGCTCTTGGTCAACTAACCTTATCCGACTTTCCTGAAAAGCTAATCACAGCGGATCCTCGAGATATTCAGGAACTTGGTCATTACGCCAAATATTCATTTCCTAGAACTATCGTAAAGGCTTCCTTCAACAATTTCCATCGACGATGGTGAGTAGTTGGATTCGAAAGCTCTAATGATAACGTTATCGATATCAACATAGTCGCAGGTTGAACCGCTGAATACCAGGAAGTTGAAGGAAGTGAACGCATAGTTGCCCGTAAAATACTCCGTCCGCTTCAGAATATTGTCCACATAGACGCTGTACATTTTTGCATTGAAGTCGAAGTAGATATATACGTTATACCAGGTTGCGCCAGATAT
>JAFGAP010000063.1 GCA_016933635.1 Kosmotogaceae bacterium | reverse complement strand
GGAACTTCGCTTAGGGAATCTGAAGGACGATTCAAAGCTCGCGAAGGGGAGCGCGGATATTCTAATGAACTTGACCGTTGAGATGCTGCTCGACTATATAGGAATACTTATCGACTCGAATGCGGCCGAGGACATCGACATCACTTTCAACCTATTTGTAGCTGATTCAGATGAGAGGTACTTCGTCCACCTATTCCACGGAGTACTGCTCTACTACAAAGACCAGATTAGAGAGACCGCAGATGCGACATTGACCTGCCCGAAAATCGGTCTGTTAACCATTATAAACAAGAACGAAGCGCAGCAAAAACAGCTGATCAAAATTGACGGCGACGGGGACATTCTGAGGAAGTTGACTCAGGCGATGGTTACAATGGTCAGGACTTTCAATATAGTAGAACCCTAAGATAGAACAGACGCCTTCAGGCTCCTTAGAAGGTTTGGTTCTGCAATCTGAGGATCAAAAACATCTTCTACCGCAAGAAAGTCTCTTGCAAAACCGTGAACCAAGAGATTGACGAAATCAGTTGAACCGGAAGACTCTGCTTTCTCATTGGACGCTTTTCAGATGGTTCATGGAAGCAATTAACCAAGCGCTCAGACAGAGAGGGCTTAAGACCTGTAGAACGGGATCGCCATGAGAATGAAACGGGATTTCGAATCATTCTCTAGCCGATTATTGTGCTATTGGTCTCTTATCAGGGTTCCGATCCGGAGCCCTTCTTCATTAAAGACTGCATATCTTCCCTCGGTAAGCTCCTCAAATCTGACCGTCTGCGATCCGGATTTAACAACTTCACGGCTTGCAGATTTTTTCTTTGTTTCTCTTGAGTTCGAGAATCTCTCTTCATCACCGCCCTTTGCATTCCAGTCAAGTTTCTTCTGTATTGTCCATTCGTCAACCAGATACCTCTTGCCGATTCTAGTTGCCTTGAGCGTGCCTTCGCTTATCCATTTTCTTACAGTCCACGGCGTGCAATTAAAGATTTCCGCCACTTCTTTTGTTTCATAGTACTTTCTTCCATCCATCTCAACCATTTCAATTTCGCTCCTTCTAATATATTCCATCATATTCTATTATAATCTAACATAATCATTTCTGATTTGTTAAATGTCAGGAAGCTTGGCAAATACTCTCTAGAGGAAATTGTTTTTGAGAGTGCTAATTGATGCTGCTTGACACTTCCGGAAATCGCTTTGGTTGATTCTTCTCAATCCCGATCGCGCTTTTTTCCTTTTCTTAGGAATGGCCCGTTACAACTACTGTTTTCCTGTCATAGCGGAATCCAGTAAGGAATAGCATGATCACAACATAGATAGGTCGCAAAACCATTCACGAAGAATGAATAACGTAAATCTTAGATTCCCCGCTAAAGGCTTCTCGGTGTTCCAATTGATTCTGTTAGCTATTCTGTTCCTTCGCTGGAAATGAGATTCGCGGGTAAGAAAGCAAAGCTTCTTGAGTTATTCTTGACTATTCTTTAATTCTTCTTCTGGAAGGATGCGATTCTCGATTCTCGTTGACCCTCTTCATTCGTCTTCGACATTGAGGGAGCAATAAACATCCCTTGCGCAAGCCTATATGAAGTATTCCGGGCTATACTTCCATCTCCAGCCAGATCGCGGCTTCAGGCATCCTGAATACAGACACCGCCTGGATGGAGGAGGCTTTGATATCCTAAACTCCTTACTGTTATTACGATAACAGATGCTGGACGCTAGAAAGTACATGTATTTGATCTCTCTTCGAAAAATTTCTTTCCGTGTTTCAAAACAAGCTAACCTTCCTTCCTCACAAGTATTACTCATTAGGACTTCAAATGGCTTTCGAATTGCATTAAACATAGAAGACTCAGTTCTGCCAGCGCATGGCCATGAAGAACCCACTCTTTCATATGCATTGGGATTTACCCCAAAAAACATTATGCTATATAGGTAGCTAATGCAAGGGGAAAATTTGTAATGACGTTCCTAAGGATCAACAAACTGCTATCGAAGGCAGAAAGGGGGATGCTTTTTCATGAATTTCAAGCGGCTTTTGCTTGGTTGTCTGCTGTTCTTGATACTGTTTTCAACTGCCTACTCAAATCAACATGATCTCACTACGGATCCTTCCGAAGCAAACTCATTGGCCAAAGACGCATACATTTTCGCTTACCCTATGCTAGAGAATTACAGAACGATGTATGTAGAGGCCGTAAGTTCGGGAAAATTCAACACATTTACCAGGATCAAGACTCTTTTTGGACCGGATAGCAAGACGGTTGTACGTCCAAACAACGACACCATCTACTCGACCGCATGGCTGGATTTGAGGGCGGAGCCATTAGTTGTAGAGCTTCCGGCGGTTTCCGACAGATACTTCTCTCTGCAGCTGGTGGATATGTACACTCACAATTTCGCATATGCGGGCTCAAGAGCTACCGGAACAGGCTCTGTAAACGTAATGGTCGCAGGCCCTTACTGGGAAGGTGAGGTCCCTTCGGGAATAGACCATATCTTTTACAGCGAGGGAGACTATGTCTACTGCGTAATCAGAACTGCCGTTAACAGCGAGAAACCGGGCGACTTGCAGAGAGTCCTCGAAATTCAACAGAGGTGCTCGCTGCAGACTCT
>JAFGAP010000062.1 GCA_016933635.1 Kosmotogaceae bacterium | reverse complement strand
ATAAGATATGAGGGCTTCAGAGAGAATGATTTGCGGAAGGTCTTCCTGAAACTTGAATTCTCGTCCATGATAAATGAATACAACTTGATCGATGAGGCAGATGATTCGCTTTCGGAGATTGATGGATACAGGCTCGTCAAAAGTGCGAAGGAACTGGAAAGACTTCTTGAGAAGCTGGGTTCCAACCCTATATTTGCAATAGATCTTGAGACTTCCTCTCTCGATCCTCGTAGTGCGGAGATTGTAGGAGTCTCGATATCAATTGATGAGGAGTCCGGTTATTATGTTCCAATTGCACACGAGTCTGAAGGATGGCAGGCAGACCGTGCCGATTTCCTAAAAAAGCTTAAGAGTCTTCTTGAAGCTAGGTCGACCAAGATAATTGGACAGAATTTGAAATTCGATTATTCGGTCCTTTCAGTCAAAGGTATCCATCCAGTTGTTCCGGAGTTCGATACGATGCTGGCTGCATATCTCCTTTCTCCAGATACAAAGAGGTTCAATCTAGATGAACTGGCCATGAAATTCCTCGGGTACAAAACGATAAAATTCGAAGATTTGATGAAGAGAAATCAACTGGGCGATGATTTCACTAAGGTCCCTCTGGAAGAGGCTGCACGCTATTCAGTAGAAGATGCGGATATCTCGCTCAGGCTTTCTTCGGTTCTTAGAAAAAAGATATATGAACAGGAGCTTGAGGAGATATTCAGAAACGTAGAACTAGCACTAATCCCGGTGCTTGCCGATCTAGAACTCAATGGTGTTTACTTCGACATCCCTTCACTCAAAAACCTTTCAGAAAAGTACGGAAAGGTTCTCGATAAAATCCTTGAGGAGTTGTTTGACCTTACGGGAGAGCAGTTCAATCCAAACTCTCCTTCACAGGTCGGGAAGGTCCTTTTTGAAAGACTTGGACTCACACCTTCGAAAAAAACGAAAGGCGGTTCCTATTCTACAAGCGCCGACGCTTTGGAAGAAATCGCAGATGAACATCCTGCGGTGCAGAAGCTCCTCGATTACAGAAAGTACCAGAAGCTGAAGTCGACATACCTGGACTCGCTTCCCGAACTTGTCAACAAAGTGACAGGAAGAATTCATACTAGCTATCACCAGACGGGAACGGGAACGGGAAGATTGTCTAGCAGCAATCCAAATATGCAGAATCTACCTATCAGAGACGAAGAGGGAAAAGAAATCCGTAAGTGTGTCATTCCTCAAAAGAAGGGATGGAAGATTGTGAGCGCAGACTACTCACAGATAGAACTTAGGATTCTCGCACACCTGAGCCAGGATCAGCAGCTTCTTGACGCATTCAAAAACGACAAAGATGTGCACAGTTTAACGGCATCAAATCTTTACGGAGTAAAGGAAAGCGAAGTAAATGAAGAGCAGAGAAGGATAGGGAAGATGGTAAACTTCTCGATAATATACGGAATCTCATCTTACGGACTGGCAAGCAGACTAAGGATTCCCACAAATGTTGCCGAAGAGATGATTTCAAATTATTTCAAAGCCTATCCCGGGGTAAGGGCCTTCATCAAGGACACAATTTCAGAGGCTAAAGATAAGTGCTGTGTGAGAACGATGTTTGGTAGAAAGAGGGAGATCCCACAGTTTAAGACTAAGAACAGAAACATAATTCAGGAAGGTGAGAGGATAGCTATCAATACACCCATTCAGGGAACGGCTGCTGATATCATGAAGATGGCCATGATTAAGATTTATGACTTGCTGAAAGAAAAAGACATGGAAAGTTTTGCAATTCTTCAGGTTCACGATGAGATGGTCTATGAAGCTCCAGAGATGGAAATCGAGAAGCTGAAAGAGATTCTTAAGGAGGGAATGTCTGAAGTTGTAGAACTGAGCGTTCCTCTGGATATTGAAATCTCTGTTGGTGATTACTGGTGTTAATGGGGAGACGCAACTCCTTTGAATGAGAAAAACAAAATTAACTTGACGGCACTGTCAACTCTTTATCAGTTTGCAGTAATAGTGATCGCGAATATAATGGTTTCGGGAGGTTTAGGATACCTTCTTCACAGGTTTCTCGGAATGGGTAAAGTGTGGATTTCTTTTTTCCTACTTTTCGGAGCCTTCTCGGGCATATATAATGGAATGAGATATCTATTGAAAGAGGCTGAACGTTATGACAGAGACAAGGACAATGATGATAAAAACATCGACAATACTGGCGGCCCTGGCAATAGTTGAAAGCGCCGTCCTTGCCTTCGTACCGCTTCCCGGCTCGGAACTGGGTGTCTTCTACGGAACTGCTTTTTCCTTGCTCGCTCTACTGCTGATAAACTACGATGCACATGTCATGATAACCGAAAAGAAGAGAGTCCCGACCGGGTTTCTCGTAAGATACGCATTCTATGGCATTTGTTTCGCTACTGCGTCTACAGTTTCAATTGGCTTCTTTCTTGGAAGTTTTCTGGGTATCATGAATCTTAAAATCGCAGCGATAGCCTTTGGGAGGTGGCTCTGTGAATCTTAATCTCACCAAGTCCGACAAAATATTCCTTGGAGTTATCTTTGGAGGATATGTCGCAGTTCTTATATACATGGTTGTCACGGGCTACAGGTTCCAGCTTGAGGGCGTTGGCCAGCGATGGATCTATCAGCTTCCATTTGGGGAAGGGCCACTCAGCAGGGTCAATCCCTTGACGATAATAATGACCTGGGTAGTCATGGGTCTGATAATATTCATGGCAACCAGGGTGAAAGTCTTCAAGATTATCCCTGGGAAGAAACAGAGTCTTCTCGAGTCGCTTCTCGATTACGTCTATGATCTCGTAAAGGATTCAGTAAGTAGAAAGGAGTACATTAGACCGATTTTCGATATTGCGGCCTCTCTCTTCCTCTTCGTGATAGTCTCGAATATCATCGGCAGCTTTCCCGGTATAAATGCCTTTCCAGCCGAGAACGGAGGGGTTACATTCACGATCCTCGCCGATACGTGGTATGCTCCAACATCAGACCTCAACATGAATCTCATGCTAGCTTTCTTCGTGTTCGTCATGAGTCATGTGTACGCTATTAGAGTCAAGGGTCTTAAGAACTGGGGCAAAAGTTTCTTCGAACCTATCTGGTGGATGTTTCCAATAAACATTATCGGTGAGATCGCAAAACCGATTTCTCATGCGCTCAGGCTCTTTGGGAACATCATGGGAGGAGCTATTCTAGCACTTATTCTCGGTTATTTGGTGAAGTACTTCGTACTGCCGGCAGCTCTGTGGGGAATCTTTGGGCTCTTCTTCGGGGCAATACAGGCGTTGATATTTACGATACTTGCAATAGCATATATTAGCTCATTAATAGAGTAAGGAGGTTTTACTGTGGACATTGGTGAAGGCTTGATGATGATGGGAAAGTTTATTGGTGCGGGACTCGCAATGGGCATTGGCGCTATCGGACCGGGAATCGGTGAAGGTAGAGTCGGTGCGAGTGCGATGGAAGCAATGGCGCGACAGCCTGAAATGATAGGAACCCTGACAACGAGAATGATACTTGCAGACGCGATTGCTGAGACTACCGGCATATACTCGCTCGTTATTGCGTTCATGATTCTCCTGGTAGTCTGAGATCTTCCCCTGATTAGAGGAGGGGTGATAACTTGATTGAACTGAATTTGACAGCCATATTGTCTATACTGAACTTCTTGCTGCTCTTTTTCGTTCTGAAGAAACTGCTTTTCGATAAGTTCTTTGATATCATGAAGCAGCGAAAAGAGAAAATCAGCGGTGAAATTGCCGAGGCTGAAAAGCTAAGAACTGAAGCCAACGACCTCAAGAGAGAATACGAGGCGAAGATGCAGGAGGCTCGATCATCCTCAAATGAGATAGTCTCAAGGGCCGAGAGACAGGCAGAGGAAATCGTGAGACAGGCCAGAGAAGATGCGCAGCAGGAGATACAGAGAATGTACAAGGCTGCACAACTTCAGATTCAACGGGAGCGAGAAGAGGCCGCCGGTGAAATTAAGGGTGCGATAGTAACTGCTGCAGTCGCCATGGTGGGAAAGTTTCTTCAGAAGGATATGGACGAGACTGCGAGAAAGCAGTACGCTAGGAGAATTCTTGAGAGCATAGGTGATAAGGAGTGAAGAGAATTCTTTCGCTG
This sequence comes from Kosmotogaceae bacterium, assembly GCA_016933635.1. Taxonomy (GTDB): domain Bacteria; phylum Thermotogota; class Thermotogae; order Petrotogales; family Kosmotogaceae; genus Mesotoga. Next base: position 4,780 of record JAFGAP010000062.1, on the reverse strand, counting down.
GCTTCGAAGTATTCCAATGCTCTTTTCGAAAGTCTGGCTTCGGAAAACCATGAGAAGGCTCTTTCCCAGCTTCATGAACTGTCCCAAAGCATCTCGAATGAGGAGCTTTCAAAGTTTCTTTTCGATCCCACAATTCAGGCTGGAAGAAAGACGGGAATGCTCCTGAGTTTTGTTGAAAGACCTCTTGAGCAGATCGAAAGATTGGCAGCGCTTCTGGTTTCAATGAAGAGGCTTGAGCTTCTTCCGGATATAGAGACTTCTTTTGCCGCAAGGCTTCTCTTTGAAAGCAAAATGATAGATGTTGAAGTCGATTCTGCACTAGAGCTTACTTCAGAAGATAAAGAAGCCATACTGGAGAAGGTCAGAGAGAAAACCGGGATGCAGGGTTTGTTGAAAGTTACTGTGGACCCTTCGATGATTGCAGGATATGTAATTAGATTCAGTGATGAGGTTATCGACACTAGTCTCAGTGGTCGTTTAAAAAGAGTGAGCCAGGAGCTGCGGTCGGGCCCTCGGGAGGTGATTGAGTGAAGATCAGTCCATCTGAGATCACGAAAGTAATACAGAATCAGCTAGAGAAGACTGACATAGAGTTTGATTATTTTGAAGCGGGAAAGGTTATTCAGATCGGCGATGGCATCGCGAGAGCCTATGGTCTGAAAGGGGTCATGGCAAACGAACTTGTCAAGTTTGAAAACGGAGTCTTCGGTCTCGCGCTGAACCTCGAAGAGGATAACGTAGGTATCGTTATTCTAGGAGGGTACAGGGAGATAAAGGAAGGCGACCTCGTAAGGAGAACGGGCAGAATTATGGAAGTCCCCACCGGGCCAGAGCTTCTTGGTAGAGTCGTTAATCCTCTTGGGATTCCAATGGATGGAAAGGGGCCGATCGAGACGAAGAGCTTCAGGCCGGTCGATGTGAAGGCTACCGGCGTCGTTATGAGGATGCCTGTGGATACGCCGCTTCAGACAGGTTTAAAAGCTATCGATGCAACGATACCGATAGGCAGGGGTCAGAGAGAACTGATTATTGGCGACAGACAGACAGGTAAGACTGCCATCGCGATCGACACGATTATCAATCAGAAAGGTCAGAACGTTAAGTGTATATACGTTGCTATCGGCCAGAAAACAGCGGCCCTTGCAAGGATAATCGACAAGTTGAACCAGTTCGGGGCAATGGAATACACTACGATAGTCTTTGCTTCGGCTTCTGACACTGCCGCGCTTTCCTATCTCGCACCTTATGCAGGAGCAGCTATGGGCGAACACTTCATGTTTGAAGGGCAGGATTCCCTCGTAATATATGACGATCTTTCTAAGCATGCCTCTGCTTACAGAGAACTCTCCCTTTTGCTCAGAAGGCCACCGGGGCGAGAGGCCTACCCTGGAGATGTCTTCTATCTGCATTCAAGATTGCTTGAGAGAGCCGCCAGATTGAACGAGAATTTTGGCGGTGGTTCGTTGACTGCCCTGCCAATAATCGAAACGCAGGCAAATGACGTTTCGGCATATATTCCTACAAACGTCATATCGATAACCGATGGGCAGATCTACCTCGACCCTAATCTCTTTTATGCTGGTAATAGGCCGGCGATAAATGTCGGACTGTCAGTATCGAGGGTAGGGGGCGCTGCACAGATTAAGGCGATGAAGAAGATCGCCGGCAGTTTGAGGATCGAACTAGCTCAATACAGAGATTTGCTTTCCTTTGCCCAGTTTGCAACTGAACTCGACAAGGCGACTAGAGACCAGTTGACGAGGGGCGAAAAGCTAACTGAGCTTCTAAAGCAAGACCAGTACGTCCCGATGCCCGTCGAAGAGCAAGTAGTCGTTCTATATGCCGGTACGAGAGGTTACCTTGACGACCTTGATACTTCAAAGGTATCGGTATTCGAGACTACTCTTTTGAAGACCTTGAGAACATCCTATTCAACGGTTTTGGCTTCCATTAGAGAGAAGAAAGTCATCGAAGAAGAGACGGAGAAGCTCTTGAAGAAAGCCATCGAAGAAACCATGAAAATCTTTGCAGAGCGGGGATGATCGATCGTGAGTAAGGGAAAACTGCGTGCGATAAAGAAACGCATCGAGTCAACAAACTCTACGATGCAGATTACCCGCGCCATGGAGATGGTTGCGCGGGCAAAGATCAACAAGATTCAAAAGGGACTGAAATTTGTGAGGCTCTATGAAAAGGCTATGCAGCGAGCCCTGGTCAGAGCTTACTTTGGTGATACGAACCACCCAGAGATAGAAGGCGATGGAGAGATTCTTCTGGTAGTCAGTTCGGATATGGGTCTTGCAGGTGCCTTCAACGCTGAAATAATGAAAGCCGCTGAACGCGAGATAATTAAATCAGATATCAGGCGTATTGTGACGGTAGGCATCAAGGCAGAGAGCTTTTTCAAGAAGGCGGATATACCTATAAGCTCTTTCAGCCATTTCTACGACACCCCCGATCTTGACGAAGCGGCGATAATTGTGGACGATGCACTAGACATAATGGAGAGCGAACATGTTGAAGGTCTGAGGATGATATACAGTAGTTTCAAGAACCCTCTGGCGCAGACACCGAAAGCTGTGAAGCTTCTCCCCCTTGATGAATTCAAAAGACCCGACAACGATTTCTTTGATTTCGAGCCAGAGATCGATGTGCTATTCAAGGATGTCCTGAATTCATGGTTGGTTGCAAAAGTTCTTCAGGGAATGTATGAGACAAAAGTCGGAGAGCTATTCTCAAGACAGAATGCAATGAAAAATGCAACGGAAAATGCAAAGAACATGATTCAGCAGTTGACACTGGTTAGAAATAAACTGCGTCAGTCGAATATTACTCAAGAGATAATTGAGGTCGTTAACGGCGCTGAAGCACTAAACGGTTGATTGATTTTGGAGGTGTTAGTGTGCCCGACAAGAATGAACAGAACATTGGTAAGGTAGTTGCAATAACCGGACCTGTCGTGGACATATCATTCGAGGGAGCAAAGCTTCCCGACATTCTTAATGCTCTGAAAGTGAAGAATGAATTCTTAAATAAAGAGATAGTTCTTGAAGTTGCCCAGTTGATAGGTGACAACAGCGTAAGGGCGATAGCAATGGACAGCACTGACGGACTTGTCAGAGGTCAGAAAGTCGTTGATACGGGAACACAGATCAAAGTGCCTGTCGGAGAAGAGATTCTCGGTAGAATGTTCAATCTGCTCGGCGAACCGATAGATGAGAAGGGTGAAGTGAAGTTCACCGATCGATGGGAAATCCACAGGGAATCACCGACAGTGACCGACCAGCAGACTGAAGTTGAAATACTTGAAACAGGTATTAAGGTAATCGACCTGCTTGCCCCCTTCAGCAAGGGTGGAAAGATTGGCTTCTCGGGAGGAGCGGGAGTTGGAAAAACCGTCCTCGTAATGGAACTAATAAGAAACTTCGCGATAGAGCAGAAGGGTCTATCGGTCTTTGCTGGAGTAGGTGAAAGAACAAGAGAGGGAAACGACCTATGGCTAGATATGCAGGAGGCCGGTGTTATTGAAAATACCGCCCTTGTATTCGGGCAAATGAATGAACCGCCCGGGGCGCGATTTAGAATAGGACTCTCTGCAATAACTATGGCTGAATACTTCAGGGATGTACAGAAGAAGGACGTTCTCGTGTTCATTGACAACATCTTCAGATTTGTTCAGGCCGGTTCTGAAGTCTCGGCCCTTCTGGGAAGAATGCCGTCTGCCGTCGGTTACCAGCCAACGCTCGCGACTGAAATGGGAAATCTGCAGGAGAGAATTACCTCGACAAGATCCGGTTCTATCACCTCGGTTCAGGCGATTTACGTTCCGGCTGATGACTTCACGGATCCCGCACCAGCCACTACCTTCAGCCATCTTGATGCCACAGTAAACCTTTCTCGTTCGATAGCCGAACAGGGGCTTTACCCTGCTGTCGATCCGCTCGATTCCACATCGAAAAATCTCGACCCGGTTGTTGTCGGTCAGGAACATTACCAGGTTGCAAGAAGGGTCCAGGAAGTTCTTCAGAGGTATAAGGATCTTCAGGATATAATAGCGATTCTCGGAATGGAAGAACTCTCCGAGGAAGACCAGCTTGCCGTCCAGAGAGCTAGAAAGATCCAGAGATTCCTGACCCAGCCATTCTTTGTAGCGGAAAAGTTCAGTAATATGGATGGTAAATACGTTCCCATCTCAGAAACAATCAGGGGCTTCAAAGAGATTCTCGAAGGCAGACACGATTCCCTCCCTGAACAGGCTTTTATGATGGTTGGGACGATCGACGAGGCAACTGAAAAGGCGAAGAACCTTACGAAGGATGAGTGAAGTGGCTTTAAAAACGACAATTATAACTCCTTACGGAATTGAATGGGAGGGTAATGCAGATTTCATCTCCTTCCGCTCAACGGAAGGAGAGATAGGTTATCTGCCCGAGAGGGCCCCTGCATTGGTGGAGCTTACTGTTGACGTTATGGAAATAAGGTCAGGAGCTGATACACTTCAGTTTGCTGTTCACGGTGGCTATGTTCTTCAGGAAAGAGAAGGATTAACGATTGTGACAGATGCTGCCGAAACTCCGGAAGAAATCAGCGTTGAGCGGGCAAAGCAACGATTGAAAAGGGCTGAAGAATTGCTCCAGGTAAGCAAGTCAAGAAGGGAACGCGCCAGAAACGAGGCGAAGCTTCAGAGGCACATGCTGAGAATCAAGATTGGTTCGAGGGGATAAGTTGTGTTGTAAGTTGTGAGTTCCAGTGTGCCAAGCAAGAGGCTGATCAAAAACGT
>JAFGAP010000061.1 GCA_016933635.1 Kosmotogaceae bacterium | reverse complement strand
TTTATAGCAGAAGTCCATACTCTCAAATTAGATTTGGTATGCACAAGATATAGGAATTTTGTCATAAGAGTGAAGCAAGTTCTTCCTCATATTTCTTCACCCACCCATCAGTCCCACATTCTTTGAAGATCTCCATGGCCCTGTGAAGGCTTTCCTGGGCCCGCGATTCCTCTCCCTTTCGTCTAAGAATCGTAGAATAGACCAAATAATCTCTACCAAGTTCAAATAACGTCCCATTCTCGTTGTCTGCGGTAATGGCTTCATTGATCCATTCCTCTGCTTCCGATATACGGTCTTCATCCATGTTCAGCAAGATCTCCCCCATATATCGCCGAATCCATCCTTCATACACTTTTGCCTTAGCACCAGAAACATAGCCGTAAAGCGTTTCTATATTGAAGTCCTTTTCGTTGTTCAGTATTTGAGCTCTTACTAAACCTATTTTACTCAATATAGTAGCGGAAGGCCAATTGCCATAATGGTCAAAAAGGGAGGCCGCCTTATAATAATGATCTCTCGCCTTTTGGTATTGTCCTGTTTCGAAGTAGACTTCGCCTAAGAAATGGTTGGACCACGGTTTCCACCAATACTGATCGAGCTTCTCACTGAACTCTCTACCTATAGAAAGAAGTTCCACCGCCTCTTGAAAAGAGCCTCTACCAAAGCATGAAATTCCATGGCAACAATAGGCGAACGTCTTTGAAAATATGTCGCCGCTCTCTTCGGCTATCCTAACAGCTTGGCGGCTTGTTTCATGGGCAAGGTCAATCGTGCCCTGATTATAATAGACGAGATAACTTAAGAGGCTTTTAAGAGTCGCTTCTCGCCAGGGATTTTTCGCCTCCCTTTGGATTTTCTCCGATCTACCGATATTGGTGCCCGCCTCCTCAAACTTACAATTGAAAGCTTGAGCGCACCCGAGCCAATAACTGGTTAGAGCCAGAGTCGCCATATCTTCTGTTTTCTTCGAAATTCTTAAGGCTTCCTCTAAGTTCTCAAATGCCTTTGGGAAATTTTCCTCTACGGCATTCTCGCAGGTGCCAATTATCGTGAGTATTTGAGCTATCCTTTTCTTATCACCACCTTTTAAAGCCAGTTCAACGATTGGTGCAGTAATTTCTTGTGCCTTCTTGAAGTAATTCATCTCGATCATGAAAAGCCCGAGGATTGTTCTGAGCTGAATGATCTCATTTTCGAGGCTGTCAGTTCTGGGCAACTTCTCAAGGCACGAAACTCTCTTGAATGCATAGCTGATCGCCTCATTCAATGATCCTGTCCTTTCTGCCCTCTTGCTCGTTAATTTTGAATACGCAGCCCCTTTTTCATAATTCTCACTCGCGATATAATGCTCTGCCAATACTTCATAATGCTCATGGATACTATCCGTATA
>JAFGAP010000060.1 GCA_016933635.1 Kosmotogaceae bacterium | reverse complement strand
TCAAGGGTCAGACCGATCATCATTTCTGCCGCACTGATAGACGGCTTCAAATGGACTGCAACTCAAACTCAAATCCCTTACATATTGGCTTCGGCTGTTTTCGCTCTCACTACGATTCCCGGGGGAAAGCTTCAGGACAAGTTTGGTCCCAGACCTGTTCTCTTTGTTTCATCGATCCTTGTTGGCTTGGGTTTCTTTTTTTTCGGCCAGAACCTTTCAGTGGCCGGTTTGACATTTTTCTTCGGTCTTGTTTTCGGACTTGCGATGGGTTTTGGCTACTCATCGCCAACACCGGCCGCAGCGAAGTGGTTCCATTCCGACCATAGAGGATAAATATCTGGAATCGTTGTCAGCGGCTTCGGCCTGGTACCGGTGTATATTGCGCCGCTGACGTCATGCCTCATTGGGCTGTTCGGTCTTCCCACGGCCCTTGTGATACTGGGTCTTCTATTCTTTCTCATAGTCTTTACTCTCTCTTTCATCATAAGTAATCACCGAGAGGGAGTCGAAGAGGTAAAACTGAAAAGGAAACCAAGAAATACTCACAGACTGGCCTTAAAGGACTACACCCTCAAGGAGATGTCCAGAACGCCTCAGTTCTACATAATGTAGACCCTGTTCTTCTTTGGAACATTTGCGGGACTACTAATCATTGGCCAGATGTCTAAGATCGGTCTCGAGCAGGCATCGATTAGTAACGGCTTTCTTCTCGCAGTTGTCTATGCAATCTTCAATTCCATCGGCCGGGTTACCTGGGGGAGCATTTCCGACTTTCTTTGGAGAACGGCTACACTGTTCGCCTTGTTTGCCATACAGGCACTCGTTTATTTCCTGTTTAGTTCGTTAACAAACCCTCTGGCCTTATTGATAGGCAAGAGCGTCGTAGGGTTCACGTTTGGTGGAATGCTGGCAATCTTTCCGTGGTGACTGCGGACTTTTACGGTGTCAAGAATCTTGGAGTGAATTACTGTGATGTTAACAGCGTGGGGAGTTGGTGGAGTTATAGGGCCTTTGCTTGGAGGAATCGCCCGTGATATCATCTGTGGGTATGAAATAAGCTACATAGTCTCGGCCGTGCTTAGTGTAGCAGGTGCTCTGCTGTGTCTTGCTGTCAGGAATCCCGAAGCAGAAAAACGAAAGGAAAATGGGGGAAGAAACAATGCAAAAGAGAACTGAAAAGCTCAAGAAGATCAGGAAGACGCTAGCCGTACTATCCGACGATATTCAGTGGAAACTCGAAGACGTCGTTCTTACAATCGGAGATCTCATAGATGAGGACAAGAAAGTAACGGTCGATGTTCTAAGAGAGATCGGTTCAATGGATTCGCGCAGGAAGAAGCTCTTCATGCTCTACATGAAAGCTTCCGAAGAGAGAGACGCCCTGATGAAGCAGAGAATAGAAGATCTCTGGAGTGTTAAAGACGATGAGCTGGAAGAGGTGTTTAAGGAACTATCAGAGCTCTCAAAAGATGACGAGAAAACTCCAAAAGAGCCTAATTCATTAGATTAGAGGGTCTTCTCTATGTATTTCATAAGCGTCTCCAGTTCATCTATCTTCTCATCGACATTTCCTGAATCGACGGCTTCTCTTATGCATGTTTCGATGTGTTTGTTGACAACGGTTGTGTTTGCCTTTTTGAGAAGAGAGATAACTGCCAGGAGCTGTGTCGAAATATCTATGCAATATCGCTCTTCTTCTATCATTTTTACGATACCGTCTATTTGACCCCTTGCTGTCCTGAGAATCTTCAACGCTCCGCTGTGTTTGTGATGAGAATGATTATCCATCTTATCTTTCGATTCCCTTTAACGAATAGCCGGCATCTTCTACGGCTTCTTTCAGTAAGCTGTCGTCTATCTCTTCTGTAGTGCTAATCGTTGCTACTCCGGTTTCAAGATCAACTTCTGCGCCCTTGACTCCTTTTAGAGCCTTCAATGAATTTTCAACCCTCATCTTGCAGTGGTTGCAGCTCATCCCTTCAATTGTCAGTCTCACTTTCTTTCCCCCTTTCAGATTTTGATTCTCTTCAATCTCAATGCGTTGGTTACCACACTCACGCTGGAAAACGCCATCGCCGCTCCGGCCACCATTGGATTAAGCTTTATTCCGGCAACTCCGTAGAAGAGACCGGCTGCCAAAGGTATGCCGATTACATTGTAGAAGAACGCCCAGAAGAGATTCTGTTTAATGTTCTTTATGGTCTCTTTCGATAACTTTATCGCTCTGGGAATGTTGTCTAGGTTGTCGCTCATAAGTACCACATCTGCAGTCTCAATAGCGATGTCCGTTCCAGAACCAACGGCAATTCCGATATGGGCCTCCGCAAGAGCCGGAGAATCGTTTATCCCATCGCCTACCATCATCACTGTCTTACCTTCCCTCTTGAGATCGGAAACCTTTTTGGCTTTGTCTTCCGGCATCACTTCCGATATTACATTCTCTATTCCAACTTGGTTAGCAATTGCCATTGCAGTTCTGGAGTTGTCACCAGTCATCATGTAAGTGTCTATTCCCATTTTCTTCAGAGACTTAATCGCATCCAGAGAATCCTCTCTTACAACATCGGCGATACCAAGCACTGCTGCCGCTATACCTTCTATGGAGACAACGACGGGTGTCATACCCTCAATGGATAACTCATCGACAAATTTCATTTCTTCTGGCGTAAGAGAAATAAAACGATGGTTTCCCATCTTGACTTCCTTTCCAGAGACTCTCGCCAGAATTCCTTTGCCAGAGTAAGCCTCAAATGAAGAAACCTCCAGGAGAGGACCATTATATGCACCAGAGATAGCCACATCGAGTGGGTGGGAACTCTTTGAAGCAATACTGGCCGATATTTGCATGACACCTTCTCTTCCGTGCTTCCCAAATGTATGCACATCTACTAGCCTGGGCCTTCCTTCCGTTATCGTCCCCGTCTTGTCGAAAACTACGGCTCCAATCTTGTGAGTAATTTCAAGGGCTTCGCCGTTCCGGAAGAGAATTCCCATTTCGGCTCCCCTACCGGTACCCACCATTATTGCTGTAGGCGTGGCAAGTCCAAGTGCGCAGGGACAGGCTATTACAAGCACCGCTATCATCATGGACATTGAAAAGACAAAGCCATATCCAAGCGTCATCCAGACAGCGAAAGTAACTGCGGCGATTACTAGAACCAATGGGACGAAATAACCGCTGACGATATCGGCCATTCTAGCTATCGGAGCCTTTGATGACTGTGCGTCCTCGACGAGTTTGATTATTCTCGAAAGTACTGTGTCACTTCCAACGACAGTTGCTCTCATCTCGAATACTCCATTGATATTCGTAGTGCCGCCAATTACTTTCGAACTCTCTGAGATATCCACGGGAATCGATTCCCCGGTAATCATTGACTGGTCTACTGAGCTTGTACCATTCAAGACTTTCCCATCCACGGGGATTCTCATACCAGGTTTGACAAGAAGAACGTCTCCAACCTCTATCTCTTCAATCGCTACTTCTTCGAAGCCGTCCTGCCTTTTCAAAAAAGCCGTTTCGGGAGAAAGCTTTATAAGTTTCATTATGGCATCGGAAGTCCTTCCCCTTGAAAGATTCTCAAGATACTTGCCGAGAGATATTAGAGCGATAATCACTCCGGCCGATTCAAAATACAAATCTTCCACGTAGCTGTGTCTACCGAGGGCTATTTGAACCGTCGCAAAGATTCCGTAAGACAATGCGGCTCCCGTCCCTAGACCTACTAAAGTGTCCATATTTGGGCTTCCTCTGAAGAGATTTGGTATTCCCTTGGAATAAAAATCTCTACCCGCAACTACTATCGGAATCGTTAGAATTAGCTGAACTATGGCGAAGTTAAGGGGATTGAGATGAGGGTCGATAATTGCCGGAAGCGAAAGGCCTATCATATGGCCCATGGCGATTATCAACAACGGCAGAGCAAAGGCCGCAGAAAATATGAACTTTCTCTTATAGGATGTTATTGTGGCTTCTTTTTTCAATCGGCTCTCTTCAAATGCTTCAGTGACGATTTTGCCTGGCCTGTATCCGGCTTTTTCAACTACTTTTTTTACCTCTCCGATTTTCAAGATGTCTGGATCGTACTTAAAAGAAACGGTGTCCGAAGATAGATTGACACTGACATTCTCAACTCCGTGCAGACTTCCGATTGCCTTTTCTATGGACGTGCTGCAGGAAGCGCATGTCATTCCATCAATTTCCATTACAACCTTCCTGAAAACCGGAATTTCTTTGAGACTGTATCCTGCCCGTTCTACTGCCTCAAATACTCTGTCTTTATCGACTTCCCGAGACACTTCGAATGTAAGACGTTCCGTAGCGAGATTCACTACCGGCCTCTCCACTCCTTCGATTTTACAGACAGCTCTTTCCACGGCTCTTACACATGCCGCGCAGGTCATGCCTTCTACAATATATTCTTCAGCCATACAAAACCCTCCAAAACTGGCCTTGCCTAAAAAGATTCCTGATAATACCTCCCCCGGGGGAGGTATATGACCATAATACTATAAAATTTGTCGGTTTTCAAGGAATTGGCAGTTTATGAAACCGGGAGAGTTGCCTTTAAGACCGGGAGGGAAGAAAGTGTACTAAAAAACCCTAGGAAAGAAGCTTCCTTGATTGGGAAAGCTTTTTTGGATCCATCAATTTGGATTTATTTTTCATTATTTTCTCAATAGTTGGTAGTTGGTGATCACTTTTCTAGAGCTTTTACGAATTCTCTACAAAAATCGGGAATGTCCCTGACTACCCTACCCCAAACGAGATTACGATCTGTGAATGCGGGTTCGTCTACCCAGTTTGCACCGGCATTTAGAAGATCATCCTTTATTCCTTCACTTCCTACTGCTTTCGAACCCCTCACAATTCCTGCCGATATTCCAACGAGACCGGCATGGCAGATCATTCCGATAACCCTTCCTCTTTCATAGGCATCTCTAACTAGACTCTTCACCTCTTCGAATCGTCTAAGCTTGTCGGGAGCCCACCCTCCGGGAATCAAAATTCCATCCGTTTCCGAGAGGTCTATCGATTTGAAGTCTGAATCCGAGAAGGCTTCAAGCCCGCTCTTACCAAGAAAAAGAATGCCCTTCTCTCTACCAGCAATGACCACCTCTGCACCTTCTTCTCGAAGCCGCATCACCGGTACCCAGAATTCGAGATCTTCAAAACCGTCTTCGACAAGAACAGCTATCTTCTTACCTTCTAATCTCATATTTATCCACCCCTTTCTAAAGAGTTATCAAAAACCACTCCAGAGTAGCATCGATGATCTCCAGCACTTTATCCTGTCTTTCGAAAAGGTCGAATATGTGACCGGAGTCCTGTTGAAGCAGTCTGTCTACACCTCTGTGGTACTTTATGAAGAGATTTGAGACTTCCGGTTGGGGAAAGACCAGATCGTCCTTAGATCCAGAAACAACCAGAAGTGGGCCATCGTAGGAAACGATCTCAGCAACGGGATTTATCAGAAACAGCTCCTCAAAGAATTCCTTTCTGAGAACAGTTATTCCACCCCAGGAGATCCCTGCTGTGATTTCTTCGAATGGATCTGCGTTAATGGCTCTATCAACGGAATCCTTACCGAGAAGTGCCGAATATGTGTGAACGGGTATTGCGACTGCCGACCAGAGGGCAACACTCTTGACTCTGGAATCGCAAGCTGCGAGGCAGGCTGCGACGAGACCGCCCTGGCTGAGACCGATCACGCCGATTCTTCGACTGTCTACATCTTCCACTGACGAAAGAAAGTCAATCGAAGATATCGCATCGGAAATCTGTTTCGTGAAGGTAGTGTCTTTCCATTCGCCATCACTGCTTCCTGAGCCCCTGAAGTCAAACCTCAAAGATGCAAGGCCCTTTTCGGCGAAAAGCCTTGCGGTCATTTCGTAGAGAGATTCTTCAGAACCGTAAACAAGAAGATCATTCATATGTCCCAGAAATCCATGAAGCAGCACGATAGCTGGTACGGGGCATTTTGAAGACTCTGGACGTGTCAGAATACCGTTTATTCTCTCTCCCTCGATGATGAAGTGGACTTCTCTTTCCGTGACGAGATGATATGAGTCTATGGAAGCGGCGAGACAGCTCATCGACAGTGAAATCATAAACATGATTAGCAACGCTCTACGTAGTGACTGTTTTTTCACATATTCACCCCCGTGATAGAACAATGATTACTCTAATATTCTACCCTTTCGATTAAGTCGATGTTCTTAACCCGACCTGAAGAATAAGCTTCTAAACATCCACGACTGGAAATCTGAGCGCGTGGCTCGCTGTATTCACCAGTTCCTTCATGCTAAAATAAACAAATAGAAGGTGAGATAGTGGCCAGAACTGAAATCGATGCCCAGATTCTCCTGGGTGACCTCGAAAGCATTCTTCAATATCGCCTCAAAAGGAGAGACAAAGAGCGGATCTTCGACGCCTATGAGTTTGCGCGCTTTCATCATCAGGAACAGATGAGGGACTCCGGAGAACCGTTCATAAGTCATCCCATAGAAGTTGCCAAAATACTGGCCCAGTTTTCCGCGGACAATGACACGATCGTTGCCGGAATTCTCCACGACATAGTCGAAGACTGCAATGTTCCACTATCCGAGATCGCGGAAAAATATGGGGATACGGTAGCCCTCATTGTTGATGGTGTGACAAAGATAAGCAACTTGAAGCTAAATGAGAAGCTTGAGTCCAAGATAGTCAAGTCGAGAATGAAAGTCGAGACATTACGAAAGATGCTTCTGGCGCTTTCAGATGACCCCAGGATAATTATAGTGAAACTGGCGGACCGGCTTCACAACATGCGGACGCTGGACTTTCTGAAAGATCCCGAAAAGAAGCGCGACAAGGCAAGAGAGACACTTCAAATCTATGCGCCGATAGCCCACAGGATAGGTATGCACAAAATTCAGGCCGAACTCGAGGACCTCTCTTTCAAATATGAGTATCCCGAAGAGTTCAAGGAACTAAAATTCAAGGTCAATAGAAAGCTTAAGGAACGTCAGGACATCATGGACGAATACAAAGAGATTGTGCTTCGAGAGTTGAGAAAGAACAGGATCTCCGCTTTGATCGAAGGAAGAGTAAAGCATCTCTACAGCATATGGCAGAAGATGATCAAGAAGAACCGGTCTTTCGATGAAGTATTCGACTTAATTGCTCTCCGGATTGTAACCGGAGATGAAGTCAATTGCTACAAGATACTTGGAGCGGTTCACTCTCTTTGGCCACCGATGCCTGGTAGATTTAAAGACTACATAGCCGCTCCCAAATCGAACGGATATAAGTCTCTCCACACAACTTTAATCACCCACAAAGGGGAGCCTTTGGAGATTCAAATAAGAAGCGAGAGGATGCACAAGGAAGCAGAATACGGTGTCGCCTCTCACTGGGTTTACAAAGAAGGCATAGATGTAAAGGATAGAACGTGGTTTACGCAGCTCGTTGACTGGCAGAAAGATTTCATAGAAAGCTTCAAAGATATGGAATCGATTTCTCGCGAACTGGAGGTCGAAGAGGTCTTTGTCTTCACTCCTAAGGGTGAGGTAGTTCATCTTCCCAAAGGGGCTACACCGATCGATTTTGCTTATGCCATCCATACGGAGGTTGGCCATCACTACGCAGGTGCCAAGGTAAACGATCGTCTCGTCCCGGTCAACTATGAATTGCAACTTGGTGATAGGGTTGAGGTAATTGTTAACAAAGCGAGCGAAGGTCCGAGTCTCGACTGGCTGAAATACGTGAGGGCAAACTCTACCAAGGCTAAGATAAAGAGGTTCTTCAAAAATGAATATTCGGCGAAACTCGTGGAGAGGGGCAAAGAGATATTCAGAAAGATAAGCAAACGTCTTGCCGTTTCGATGGACGACCTAATTGAGGGAGAACAAATAAGGGCCCTTATGAACAGGTTGGGTGCGCACAATGAAAACGATCTTTTCAGCAAGCTTGGTGATGGATCGGTAACTATGGGAGAGGTTTTAAGCCTTCTTGCGCCGAAGGAAGAAGAGGTTGAAACTCTCCCCGAAGAAACGGAACTGATAAAACAGAAACAGGCGAAGGGCAATGAGGTTGTTGTAGGAGGTGAAACGGGAATTGCAGTGTACTTTGCTAAGTGCTGCACTCCACTTCCCGGTGACGATATCGTTGCTGTAATGAGCAGTAGGGGGATCTCGATTCACAATCGCAACTGCATAAACTTGAAAGGCATTAGCAAAGACAAGCTTGTGGAGGCACACTGGAACCTTGTCACGGGTGGTAAATTCAGTTCCTGGATCGTTGTGGAGTTTGATAGCGCTGATAGAACCATTGTAAACAAGTCTCTTGAGAGACTAGAAAACAAGAATGCAAAAGTAATGAAGTACTCCGTTGAAGCAGGCAGGTGGGGATATGATACACTGATTGCGAATATCCTTGTCAAGGATGTTGCACACCTGACTTCAGTTATGGAGAACCTTAGGGGTATGAAGGGCGTTCAAAATGTCAAGAGATTCGGAGGAGTTTCGTGAGAGCTGTAGTTCAAAGAGTAAGTAGTGCAAGTGTAGTTGTGGACGGGAAAGTTACGGGTAAGATAGACAAGGGGCTTCTTGTTCTTGTTGGAATTGGCAGGGAAGACGATGAGAGAGATGTCGAGTGGCTGGTAGACAAGACACTTAACCTCCGCATCTTTGAAGATGAAAATGACAAGATGAATCTTTCTCTTATAGATGTTTCGGGATCGCTTCTTGCCATATCACAGTTCACAGTAATGGGCGATGCTAGAAGGGGCAGGCGACCTTCGTTTACAGATGCCGCTGAACCTGAGGTGGCCAAGGAGCTCTTCAACGATTTTCTCCGGATGGCGTCTAAGACTGTGAAAGTAGAAACGGGAGTATTCCAGGCTCACATGGACGTAGAACTTGTGAACAGTGGGCCTGTAACGATTTTACTGGATTCAAAGAGAGTATTTTAGGAGGTGTTCTTGTGAAAAGATCCTTGAGATTCATTCTTATCGTGATAATGGTATCGGCGGTCGGGGCGATTGTTGTTTCTGAAAGCGGTGCTGGTCCATCGGAACCTGCAAAGATTGCATTTGCCGATATGCAGAAAGTCCTCGAAGCGACAAAAGACTGGGTGACTCTGAACACCGATTATCAGAAAGACACGGAGTTTTATCAGGGCCAGTTGGATGCTTTGAGCCAAGAATATCAAGATCTGGCAAATTCGGGAGCAAGTCAGGACGCTCTTCTACAGAAACAGCAGGAGATCCTTACAAAGAAGAGCCAGTACGAACAGACACTTGAAACGACTTATAATGCAAAGCTTCAGGTAATAATGGAGCAGGTTAACAAGAGAATAAAGGATTATGCTACGTTCGTCGGAATAGATATGGTGCTCTCCAGTGAGGTTGTTGTTTACGGTTCTTCCGCGTACGATATAACGGACGCGATTATTGAATATATGAAAGGTTTTCAGAATTGAGTGATCCTTCTTATCTGAAATGCGAACATCTTGACAAACGCTACGGAAGAAGAAGAGTATTGAAAGATGTCTCGTTGGAGGCATCTTCTCTTGAGGTGGTGGGACTCCTTGGACCTAATGGCGCAGGAAAGACCACCGCCTTCAAGTCTATCCTGGGAATTGTAATCCCTAATTCTGGAAGTATCTTCCTCGATGGTGAGAACATAACACATCTTCCTATTCACGAAAGAG
Source organism: Kosmotogaceae bacterium (assembly GCA_016933635.1). Classification (GTDB taxonomy): domain Bacteria; phylum Thermotogota; class Thermotogae; order Petrotogales; family Kosmotogaceae; genus Mesotoga. The sequence continues at coordinate 14,115 of JAFGAP010000060.1, read as the reverse complement.
CCAAGAGAGGGATTGCCTATTTGCCTCAGGAAACATCGATCTTCAGAGGCCTCAAAGTAATCGAAAACCTTACAATGGTTATGAAGCTAACGGGTCAGGAAGACAACTGCTTGGAAAGGGCAAGTGAAATCCTTGACGAATTTGGTATTCTTTCGCTGAAAGATCAAACTGCCTCTCTCATATCTGGGGGAGAAAAGCGAAGGCTTGAATTTGCCAGGACTATGACTCTTTCACCCTCCTTTATTCTTCTGGACGAACCCTTTGTCGGCATTGATCCAATGACAGTGAAGGATATTCAGAAGATGATCAGAAAGCTCAAGAGCAGGGGGATTGGTGTCATCGTAACGGATCATGATGTCTCATCCATAGCTAAAGTGGTTGACAGGTTATACGTATTGTACAAGGGAGAAGTTATTTCTTCGGGCGATCCTGCGGCGGTTCTCGGAGATAGTCTGGTTGTAGAAAAGTATCTTGGAAGTGATGAATGATGCTTCACGTAACGGTAATAGGATACTCCGGTTCAATAAGTGCGAGCCCCGTGAAAGAGCTTCACGGAATTTGCGAAGAAGTGGGGAGGACCCTTGCCAGGCACGGACACGTCGTTATGACTGGTGGAAGAGACGGGGTAATGGAACTGGTTTCTAAAGCCGCATCTAAAGAAGGGGCACGTGTTATTGGTGTACTCCCCTCCGGAGATGAGGGCAACAGCCACAATGAAATCAGGATACGCACTGGGATGGATTTTGCTTCGAGATCCTTAATACTTACCAAATCTGCAGATGTGGTGGTTTCAATCGGAGGTCAGGCAGGAACTTTGCTTGAAATTATCTCCTCATATTCTTACGGACATCCCGTTATTCTCATGGGTGGTACCGGTGGCTGGACAGATAGGATAGGATCGGTGCTCATAGACGGGAAGTATTTGGATGAGAGGAGAACTGCAGAAGTCAAGAGAGCAGATAGTATCGAAGATCTTGAGAGGATACTAGAGGAGGCAGAGAATGGTAAGGTGTAGATTTGCGCCAAGTCCGACAGGCAATCTTCACGTAGGCGGTGTCAGGACAGCGCTATTCAATTGGCTTTTTGCGAAAAATCAAAATGGAAGTTTCGTGCTGAGAATAGAAGATACAGATACCGAGCGTTCCGAGAAGAGATTTGAGGATCAGATTCTTTCTTCAATGAAATGGTGTGGCCTTAACTGGTCGGAAGGTCCAGACATCGGCGGGGAGTACGGACCTTATAGACAGAGCGAGCGAGTAGCTCTCGGTTTCTATGACAAGTACGCTCAAGAGCTTGTCGAAAGAGGACAGGCATATTATGCAGTCTATAAGAAGTCGAATCAGGAAGAAGTGCTGAGAACTTCAACCGAGACGCCCGATATATCGGGTGATGAAGTCTGTACGATTAAGTTCAGAATCCCAAAGGGCAAAACGGAGTTCTCGGATCTCTCAAAGGGGGAAATGAGTTTTGAGAATGAGAACTTCTCGGATTTCATAATAATAAAATCCAATGGCTTCCCGACCTACAATTTCGCTGTGGTAGTCGATGATCACATGATGGACATTACTCATGTCTTTAGAGGCGAAGATCACCTTACAAACACTCCAAGGCAAATAATGATCTATAGAGCTCTCGACTGGGAACCGCCTACGTTCATGCACATACCGCTGATCCTTGGGAGCGACAGGGCTCCCCTTTCAAAGAGACACGGCCACACCAGTGTGGATCATTTCAGAGAAGAAGGCTACCTTAGCGTGGGACTTATGAATTACCTCGCGCTTCTCGGATGGACGGTCGATCAGGAGATTTTTGATTATCACGAAAAAATCAAGGATTTCATCCCTTCCGACATCTCTAACAAAGGCGTTGTCTTCGATTATGAGAAGCTCGAATGGATAAACGGAAAGCATTTGAGGTTGCTGGATCCCGAAGAGCTCATAATCCAGTTTGGATTGTGGTTGAAGTTCACAGGAAGATTTGACTACTACGCGAGCATTGAGTCCGACCAGTTCTACTCGAGAGAGGTACTTACAATGTGCAGGGAGAAGATAAACACGCTTGAACAGCTATTCGATTTCTCTGCTCCGTTTTTCAGTGATGAACTCGATTATCAGGAGGATTATGTTCTCAAATATCTTCGTAGTAACTGGAGCAAGGATTTAATCTCGGCAGCAATAAGAAGATTTGAAGATTCATTTGACTGGTCTGTTGAAGGAGTAGAAAAAACTGTAAGAGAGCTTGCCGATGAAAAGATAACTTCGAAGAAGAATACTTTTCAGACCTTAAGAGGGGGGGTAACGGGAAGGCTCGTAACTCCGGGACTTTTCGAGACGATCTCCGTTCTCGGCAGGGATAAAGTCCTCGAGAGACTTGAAAACCTTCTCGAGATGATTGAGTATGAGGAAAGGAATCTCTCTGATTGAAATGGTTGTGTCGCTTGCGGTTTCTGCGATGCTCTTGATATCGGTTTTCAAAATAGTGAACATGTCGGTTGCAATGTCATTTAACATAGTGAGAGAGACCAAGAATTACATGTCTCTTTCCAGGACCTTCGATGTCATCGAAATAGATCTCAATCGTTCAATCGGGAACTTTTCATGGGGAACCTCCTTCATTAGCTTCGACGCTATTGTTGACGGTCAGTACAAGAGAATCAGATATTACGTTTCCGGCGATAGGATTATAAGAAGATCGAGCAACTCTTATAACACGGTTACCGAATTTGTAAAGTCGGCCGGTTTTTGTGGAGAAGAAGGAATCGTGAGATTCTTTGTTGATGAAAGAGAAATACTAATAGGGATCAAAGGTGGATAAAAATGAATCCAAAAGATATCAGAAAGATGCTTCAGGCTATCGAAGAGGAGATTTTTTCAAGAGCCGAAATGAATGTGAAGGATATGCTGGAATCTCCATCGGCATACGTAAGGGCAAGGGCAATAAAATCAGCGGCGGAACGCGATATGAAGATCGATAATATCGAGTCTTTTCTTGAAGATCCTTCACCGGATGTCAGAAAAAACGCGGTTTCTTCGATGGCAAAACTCGGTGAAGATCGAGATTCTATACTAAAGACTCTTGACGACCCGTCAGACCTCGTTAGAAGCGCAACGGCAAAGGAACTCGTCGAGTTCGGTTATGAGGACGAGGAGTTGGCCAGGAGGATTGCTGCCGACCCTTCAAAAAAGGTTAGGAAGACCTTTGTTATCTCTCTTGCAGAAGCCGGAGAGAAGGAACTCTTGCGGGAGTTCAACGGAGATCCAAGCACCGACATCCGAAGGATACTGGCTGCCTACAATGGCGAGCTGCAGTTAGAAGAAGAGACGCTCTCTTCGCTTTCTGGAAAATTCCAGAAACTTGCTATCCTTTCAAGGCTTGGAAAACTGGATTCGACTTCTTCAGAAAAGCTTCTGGTGCTTATAAAGGATTTCCGCGTTTCAAAGACAAAGCAGATTCTGGTTGAATCTCTAGAACCATTTCCGGAGGAGATCTCGATCCCCGCGCTAAGAAAGCTAGTTGAATCCGAGGATTCAAACGTAGCAATCACAGCACTGAAGACTTACAGAAAAATCAAGGGATACGATGTTTCGTTGTTGCAGGCTGCAGAGAAGTTCATGGATTCAGATGATGAAGAGATGAGATACGTCGGTGCTCAATATGTCAAAGGTCTACTTGAACCATCCACGGTTGATATTCTTCGCGACGGATTGAATGATCCCTCAGACAGAGTTAGGGCGATTTGTATCGAGGCTTTAGCCAACCTAATGGATAATTCTATCTCTGATGCCATTGATGAATCACTGAGATCAACATCGTCAATACTGAAGAAGGCATCACTCAGAGCAGTGAAGAAACTCAAAACATTGGATGTAGGCGATCATGTTGCAAGAATTCTTTCCAACAGGAAGGAAGAGCTTCAGACGAGGATACTCGCTTCTTCCGTAACGGGTCTTCTCAAGCTGGACGGTTTACTGGCTAATCTAGAAGAGATAGTGGTAGATGCTTCCAACGACAGCCGCCTAAGAATATCGTCTGCCAGAGCAATGGCCAGAATAAATCCCTCTCGTTTGGCCGATCTCTTTGGTTTTACAGTATAACAACCGCTGCAACAGAGATCGCCGTCGCAATCAAGACAATCGAGTCTTTCATCGACCAGATCTTTTCGTCGAAGCTTCCCAGTGTAAGGCCTGGTTCGTATCCCATTATTTCCAGAGCGGAGGCAGCGTCCTGGGCCTTCTTTAGCGAGGTCGTAATCACGGGTATTACAACTGAGAGAGAGTTCCTTACTCTTCTGAAGAAACTTCCTCCATTGAATTCCACACCTCTAGCCTTCTGGGCCATAATTATTCGATTCGTTTGAAGTGAGAGAAGAGGAATAAAAGTGAGGGTAAGTGAAAGCGCCATTCCGAGTTCAGAAACCCTCTTTGTCTTAATCGGTAGCGTTCCTACGATTGCCTCAATGGAGGAGGAGATCTCCATTGGAGTTGTTGTATACGATAACGTAATGCTGAAGAAGACTGCAAAGACCATCCTCACAGTCAATAAGGAGGCATTCAAAAGACCCTCTTCTGTGATCCTCAGTACCTTCATATCCAGCAGGATCTTTCCGTGCGTGAAGAAGAGCTGGAAGATGAAAATTAGAAGTAGAAGAAACTTGATTGTCCACAGGGTTTTGATGTATTCCCCCAGAGGAACCGTTGAAAGCAAGAAAAGCGAAATCCAAAAGGAAAAAAGAATAATAGAATCAACAATGCCGCTCAAGAACAAAGATCCTACGGCAAGCGCCACAAAAGAAATCGTCTTCACAACAGGAGACAGTTTATGAATGATTGAATCGGCAGGGAAGAAGCGACCTAATGGAATCTCTACCAACCATCTCTCTCCCTATAACGAACAAAACTGGTTGGTGTCTCCCATAAGGCTACTTCATAGAGCTCGAATGAATCTCCGCGAATCTTGTTTGCGAGTTTATTGAAAATCCACTCTGCGATGTTCTCTGCAGTTGGTTGCGATAGCACATCGTTTATATAAGAGTGATCCAGCACACTCAAGACTTCGTCTTTGACAATCTCTTTCATTCCCAGGAAGTCAACTACCATGTCTTCATCATTCTTCTCTCCAGCAACGGTAACTTGAAGTTTATAAGTGTGGCCGTGTAGCTTCTCACACTTACCATGATACATAGTGAGGTTATGTGCTGCGTCAAAAGTGAACTCCTTTGTTATGAAGAACATTTCTCTGTTCACCCTCCTTCCTGCAAAATATTTGTCCAGGAGAACGAAATATCGTTCTTTGTGAGTTACGATGTTTCGAATTTCCGGTCGAAATCATCAGGTGATCACAAGTATAACTCATCCCAAATAGGTATTCCAGCACTCCAGTTCGGCCTGTCAGATGCCTCTCGATTCTAGTATATAGTATCCCGTGTTTCTCAACCGACCTTGAAGGAGGGAAGCTACTTTCCCGTGCAGATAAGACCCGGAGAACTACTATCTCAGCCTGGAATTAGAGGCAAAAAATGCAAAACAGGAATATAGTTAGATCGTAATAGAATTCCAGAAATTAGGTTTGACATATATCTAACCACATGCTATGATCTCACTGTAAGATATATATCGAACCACAGGAGGAATTGGTAATGTCTAATTGCGCTACGAAATCGATGAGAGAAGTCACAGAACAGATAGAGAAGGCACGAGTAGAAATCTTGAAGTCCAGACCCTTCCTTACTTTTCAGTAAGAGTAGCAAATCCCCAAGAAAAAGAGAGCCTTCAGGTTCTCTTTTTTTGGTTGAAAGAAACAAAAAAGGGTCTCTAGTGAGAGACCCGAAGTCATCTTTCTTTCCGTGGGGGAAAAGGGGGGTTGCTTGTATGTCGCGATTCTACTGGTATATTTCTTCAGAGTGCAAAAAAGTTTCCGTATCGTGCAGAAGCCGATCTGGCTTTATCGATTTCCTTCTGGATATCCTTTCCGATCTTCAAAGATCCCTTCTTCATATCGACTTCTCCTTTTCTGTCTGTTCGATTCGTCTCTTACATTTTGATCTTATCACTACGTTAGATAGTTGTCAAACTATTATTGTTAACGAACAATAAACTTCTAACTATATATCGATTAAGCCGATTTGCGATCTTTCGCTTTCGGATTAATTTAACTTGACACTGAGGAATACTTGTATTTATACCTCATTTCAAGGAAGTTATAGAGGTTCATTGTTGATAGGTTTCCCCGGTTCAAGGTTTCTCTAACCTTATCCATGCTATAATTCAATACAAGTCGAACTTGAGAGGTGTATTCCTTGAATATTATCCCGGGATACGTTGAACTCGTAGAGATTTTGATGGCGTGTGGTTTTGCCGACAGGAAAAGTTATTTCGACGCAGTTTCGCATGATCTTGGATTCGATTTCGAACCGGGTCAAGAGCTAAGGGCATTTCTTCTAAAAATCAGAGAGAACGAGAACTGGTCTATAAAAGTTGCCGCTGATGTCTTTTCGGAAATAAAGGACAGCGTCATCTTCTTTTGCGACTTTCCAGAAAGGACGGGGGGTGAGATTCTCCTTGAGGACTCAATCGAAAGCCTTGCGAATGACTTCGAAGAGAAATCTAGATGTGTAGTAAACAGCATCCTTTCAAGCAATCTGAATTTCTCTCAAGAGGAAGTGGGTAAGATACTGGAAGGGGATCTAAGCATTGTACCCGAAGCTGTAAACAAGGCCGAAGATCTCTCTGAAAACACGACATGGTTCATTACTCAGTTGATAAACTTTCCCAGGCAGTCGAAAGAGATCCTGCTCTTTGCTCTTAAAGAAATGAAGAAGTACTACGAGGAATCCGGTCTGAGAAAAAAGAATCGAGATCAGATAGCCGAAAAACTAAAGCTCTTCGGAAGTGATCAGTATAGTGAGATTGCCGAGGGATTTCTTGATTTTTATGGAATTAAGGCGAGAGAAGATTTGCCTCTTCATCTCTTGTTTCAGAATACGCTTAAGTATTCAGGACTTAAATTTGCGAGCTCCTGTAATGCCCAGTTGATAGTATTCAGCGAGCACTTCAAGCAGATTGAGGAGATTATGAATCCTTTGGTCACGGACAATACTCTGAGACTGTTTCTCAGAAATCTATCCGATCAGACTAAGATGCAGATTTTGAAGTCGATATCTGATGAACCTAAATACGTGGATGAGCTTGCAAAGCTCGTAGGACTATCCAAAGCAACAGTATCATACCACCTTTCGACTCTGTCCGAACTTGCCCTGGTCAAGAGCCGAAAAGACCACCGAAGGGTGTATTTTTCATTGAATAAGGAGCGTCTCGAGAAGATCCTGAAAGGACTTGAGACACTCTACGATGAAGGTGAGAACTGATGGAAATAGTCACCGGCTATTTCGAAATATACGACCTAACAATGGCCATTCAGTTCTCGTTGAACACGGGTCCCGTTGAGAAGGTACTCAAGATGCTAGGGGTTGATTATGAACCCTCTTCTCAGCTTCTGGAATTCAGGGAAACACTTCTTAAGGACGAAGAGTGGTCAACGAGGATGTATATAACTTTTATGAACGAATTGGGTGTCATGGCTCCTATCCTCTTTCCAATAAGGCAAAAGCTTCAAGACGGAATGCAGGTTACGATCGAGGAAAGCCTTAATGTAACGGAAGAGGGAATCGAGTTGATAAGAGACCGTTTCATCCAGGTATTTGCAGATAGAAGGCTCAAGATTTCCCATGATGAGCTAAATCGTATGATAAGCGAGGAACCGCAGAAGGTCTCAAAGGCCATAGAGGCAATAGGCGGTGTAAGCCCGGATACTGTCTGGTTTGTGCACCAGCTGCTCTTCTTTCCGAAGACGGCGATGGATTTTCTCTCCTCCAAGACAATGAGAATCTTAGACTATTATGAAGGCAGTGGTTTAAGAGACCTCAACACTCGTCTCGTAAAAGGATACATAGAGAGCAGTTCGCCTCAGAAGATCAAAGATGCCTTCTCGAACTATCTCGACTATTACGATATAGTTCTCGATGAAACTAAGCCTGTATACATAACGCTTCAAAACTCGGTGCCTCATACAAACTCTGGCCTGATGACATATCCAACTTTTCATCTTCTGATAATGGGTCTTGAAGAGGTTACTGAAGATTTCTCTGGCAGAATTCCACAAGAAGTCAGGCTACGGAGTTTTCTTAAGGTGCTTTCCGACGAGACCAGGTTCAAGATCCTGAAGAGGCTCAGCAGGGAACCGGCTACACAGAAGGACCTCGTTGAATTCACAGGCCTTGCGAAGTCTACCATTTCCTATCACATGGGACTTCTGTTCAAGTCGTCGTTGATCGATGTTGATCCGTTCAGCAGCATAATCTGTGTGAGAAGAGAGACCGTAAGCAGGGCGGCAGCAGATATTAGAAATCTTTTGAATTTGAGGGATAAGAAATGATTAGAGCAGTAATATTCGATATGGACGGCGTGATAATCGATTCCGAAAAGGTATATAGAAAGGCATGTACCGAACTGGTTTCTGAACTTGGTGGAAAGATAAGTGTTGAGCTCTTCGAGAAACAGATGGGTCTTAAAATGTCTGAAACTCAGAGAGTTGTTGTTCAGACGGCCGGTCTTGATATTGAGCCTAAGGAGTTTGGCAGGAGATACATGGAAAGGTATCTAGAACTCGCCAGAGAGACACTGGTTGCGAATGACGGATTGATTGAGCTTCTAGATTTTCTTCACGGAAAGGTGAAACTGGCCATTGCATCGTCTACTGAGAAGTCCGCTATTGAGGAGTTAATGAAGAAAATAGATGTGCTCGAATACTTCTCGGTAATCGTCGGTGGAGATGAAGTTAAGGAATCGAAGCCATCGCCGATGATCTATCTTAGAGCTTCGGAGCTGCTGGGGATTACCCCGGAGGAGTGCATTGTTATTGAAGACTCGCCAAACGGCATTAGAAGTGGTTTCATGGCCGGAATGGAAGTTCTTGGGGTCAGGCACGAGGAGAACACACTCCTTGATTTGTCGCTTTCAAAACATGTGTTCGATAGTCTGAACGGGGTTAGAGAGTATTTGGAGAAGAGGTTCATTGGTTCAGTTTAGTCGAAGAGAATTTTTTCAAGTCGTCTTGTACTTCTTATTTCCACGGTATTTCTTTCTGGCATGAAGATGATTCCATCCTTCTGCAGTTCAGAAAAGCTTCGAGAAACTGCTTCTCTTGTTGATCCAATAAGGTTTGCGAGTGTCTTTTTTGTATGCGGAAGCTCAAGTGAATTGCTTCCCTTCTCAAGAGACAGTTCCAGAAGGTAACTTGCCAGCTTCTTCTTAACGGTCGATAGCGAAAGTAATTCAATGATATATGATAGATTCAGCGTCTTTTCGGAAATGCTCTTTAGGTAGGACAAGAGAAAACGCTTGTTTTTGAAAGCATCCAGGAGAGCTCTCTTCGGAATGCTTAGTATTTCCGAATCCTCCTCTGCGAAGACATGTGAGGCATACTTTCTTCCTGCGAACGCAAGCGCCTCCCCAAAAATCTGGTTCTTTTCGATGTAATTGATGATCTGTTCCTGACCAGATGGCAATACTTTCGCAATTCTTAACCTGCCTTTGAGAACTATACAAAGCGAATCACAAAGATCATCGGGAGTGTAGATAACCTGGTCGGGCTGGTACCTGACAGTTCGCGAAGCAGAAAAAACCTCGCCTTTTTCATCACTGTTCAAATCGTTGAAGAGATCTACTGTGTTCAACATCTACTCGCCAACCATGTACCAGTACTGATATTCCTCTCGAAAGCCGATCTTCGAATAAAGATTTATCGCGCTCTCGTTGGGTTTGTCAACCTGCAGATAGGCTGTCTCTGCTCCCTGTTGCCTACCAATCTCCAGGAGTTTTCCCGTTATCTCTCTCCCGTATCCCTTTCGCCGTTCCGACTCTCGCACCGCTATTCCGAAGAGGCCCACATGATTACTTTCCATTACTGCTAATCCGCAGCCAATTGCAATTCCTCTCTTTCTGAGTATGATGAAGGAGCTGCCCGGAAGAATCATAGATAGTAGTCTCCTCGCCCAGGCCTGATTTTCTCTTGCCCTTTTGTTAAGAGAGAAGAAGAGCTCGAGCCATTCCTCCTCAGGCCTTGAAGCGACATCGACGTCTGAAAGATCGTTGGGTTCACTGCCTATCGCTCTTGTCATTACCAGTGCTCTATCCCTTTCTTCAAACCCCATCTCTACCAGGACACTGTTTAGTCCCGCCGGCTTTGAGTCCGCCGTGAGCTTGAACATCGTCCTTAACCCCTGTGACTTATAGAACCTGCTAGCCTCTTTGATCTTTTGTTCTAGAGGTTCGAACCCAAAGTAGATTGGATAGACGGAGTTTGACCTGTTTGTGTATCCGCCTGCGTACCTCATTACCCAGCCATCAAAGAACCTTGTGTAGCCGGCTGGCCAGGAGTTTAAGGAGATTTCTTCGAGCCTACGAATTCTTGACATATTACCTCCGTTCATAATTTTTTTGCCGCCTGTTCCAGTGTAGAAAACCAACTCTCCTGCTATATGAAAACCCACATCCTTGATTTTAGTGGTGCATCTGAAGAAGCAAGACCTCCCTACGAAGAACCGCACGAAAGAGCGAAGGCATATTAAACCGCCATGTGCTTGAGAAGTGAGACTCTTTCAAGAATACTTCTCATTAGCAAGCAGAAGTTCGGTCCGGGACATGTACTAAGTATTCCCCTGGGTAAACCTGCGGACACTTTCTACAATCGGTTCAATAGCTTTTCTGTTTGTGAAATCCACTGCTGTCTTGTAAGCTGCCAGCATTCCCTTTTCATCGCTGGAAAGTTCTTCTCCGCGTCTTCTCTTTGCTTTGAGTTTACTCTTCAATAGAGTCATAAGAATCTTATCTACGAGTCTCAATCTCTTGAAGTCAAATCCGCCCCTCAAATGGAAAAACTCAATCTTCTCGGCAATTTCAGGCGAGAAGTTCTTTGCCTTTATGTCTTCTATAACTTCCGTTCTCGCTGGAGAAGCTCCCACGGAGAATATGATTACCTTCTTATTCTCGATAGATTCGAAATTTTCCTTTATTGTAGACAGTCCAATGATGCCAGTCGCGTAGAGTGATCCTCCGAATACGATGCAGTCGCAATCCTGAAGTCTTTCAGGATCGACATCTTCAATATCAAAGAGATCACCTTGAACCTCTTCTGCAATCCATTCTGCATACTTCTTCGAACTACCATATCTGGTTTTGTATAGGACTACTGTTCTTGACAAGCTGCTCTTTCCCTTCTACTGAATTAAACACTCTTCAGCTATTTTATCAGTAGTTCGGGATCATTGCGGAAAGATCAAAGGTTTGTTTTACGGGACAAGGAATTGATTTCTCGATTTGGACTACAAGTGTAGAAACTTGTTATCTAGAGTATTCTAATGTAGAATTGAGACGCTTACCTTACTATGCGGGAGGCTTGCGATGATTCGAAAATTCATAGCCTATTATCGGCCACATCTAAGGCTATTCTTACTGGATATGGCATGTGCTTTCATGATTGCGGGAATCGATCTGGTTTTTCCTAGATTCACTACATTGGCGCTGGATGATTACATCCCTTCAGGTAACATGAGAGGTATTGTGATTATCGCTGTAATAATGGCGTTTCTCTTTGTTTTGAGAGCTGTCTTCAATTATGTTGTCAACTACTGGGGTCACGTTGTCGGGGTTAGGATGGAGTACAACATGAGAAAGGATATTTTCTCCCATCTACAGACGCTATCTTTTAGTTACTTCGACAAGGTGAGAACCGGGAAGATTATGTCGAGAATAGTGAACGATCTTCGAGAAATCACGGAGCTTGCGCATCACGGTCCCGAAGATGTCTTCATTTCTACTGTAACGTTGATCGGAGCCTTCATAATTTTGATGCAGAACGATTGGAGACTTACTCTCGTTGTCTTTGCCTATATACCTTTTATGATCTGGTACGGAGTTAAGAAGAGACAAAAGATGGCAGAGGCATTCAGATTGGTAAGGAAGAAAATAGCGAACGTCAATGCACAGCTTGAGAACAGTATTTCTGGTATCAGAGTCGCTCAATCATTCACCAATGAAGAATTCGAAAAAAGCAAATTCGATCTAGGAAACCAGGAATTCAAAGAATCCAGGCAATTCGCCTTCAAGTCGATGGCGGAAATGACGACCGGCGTCGACCTTATGATGAATATGTTGAAAGTCACCGTTCTGGCTTTCGGGGGATATCTTACTTACTCCGGCGAGATAACCGTCGGAGCCTTTGTTGCGTACTTCCTTTACGTTGATCTGTTTCTTCAGCCTATTAGAAGGCTTATGCAGTTTGCTCAGCAATATGAAGACGGTATGTCCGGTTTCGAGAGGTTCGTCGAAATAATGGAAACGAAGTCAAGCATCACCGATTCGCCGGATGCAGTTGAACTAAGTGGTGTCAAGGGAGATATAAGAGTTGAGAAGGTCTCTTTCGCCTACGACGTAGGCGAAAATGTACTCAGCGATATAAGTCTCCATATTCCTGCCGGTAAGATGGTGGCTCTAGTTGGCCCCTCGGGTGGTGGGAAGACAACTCTTTGCCATCTTATTCCTAGATTCTATGACGTTAAAAGTGGACGGATCACCGTTGACGAAGTAGATATTCGTGATGTTACCATACACTCCTTAAGAAGCCACATCGGTATTGTTCAACAGGATGTCTTTCTCTTCGCAGGAACAATTCGGGATAATATCGCTTATGGTAAGGGCGACGCTACAGACGAAGAGATAATTGAGGCTGCAAAGAGAGCCAATATCCATGATTTCATCATGAGTCTCGAGAACGGATACGATTCTTATGTCGGTGAAAGAGGAGTAATGCTTTCTGGAGGTCAGAAGCAGAGAATATCAATCGCGAGGGTCTTTCTAAAGAATCCTCCCCTTCTTATTTTAGATGAAGCCACTTCTGCGCTGGATAATGAGACTGAGCTGAAAATCCAGGAATCTCTCGAAGCCCTTTCGAAAGGACGCACAACACTCGTAATTGCCCACAGGCTTTCCACAATTAAGAACGCCGACGAGATAGTTGTGATAACGAACAACGGAATTATAGAAAGAGGCTCTCATAACGAACTCCTCGAGAAGGGCGGACATTACGCGAGACTTTACAGGGCCCAGTTCAAGGGTTATATACCAGATATGTGATTTCTCCCATAGATTCTCCCGTAGATATCGGAAGGGTTGAGAGCGGTCAAAAACCCCCCGTCCATCAATGGCTTTCGAATACTCTGAATTGAACTGATGGGAGACACTCTTGAAAGTCTCTCAGCTCTATGTAAATATTCGTCGTCCGAGCGAAAAATCCAATTCTATAAGTGGATCATGGAACTTTTTTCATTCTTTTGTTTGCTATCATTTGAGATCAAAGGTTTCACGACCTGGTTCCATGTGGTGTATTCCCTTTTCAAACTCCAATAAGGGTTTAGCTGTAGAGTATCTAATGAGGATTATTTGTTATACTTAGGCTGGCTTTGGTTCTATGGAGGGATGCTTATGGACATAGAGAATGATTTCCTTTTCAGATGGTACGAGCGGCAATTGCTCGTTGAGGGAATGACTAAGTCGTTCCTTCTAAGATTGGCCAAGGAAGCATTTGGTCATCTATGGGGAGCGACTGAGGAACTTACCGCCGAACTTCTAATAAGAAGCGGTCTTTCCGGAATCACGAGAGATTTTCCAAGGCATAGAATTCTCCCATTTTATTCGCCTCTGATTTACAGGCAGAAAGAAACCATTGAGTTCAGAGAAGGAGACGGTTTTAGAATCGAGGAAGATCGTGAAATGAAAGTTGTAAGCTTTCCACACACTCTCTCGATTATCTTCTCGCCTGTGATTGCAGGAAAGGTCTTTTCCTGGTTCATGAATGGAAGCAAAGATATCAGTCCCATTTGTGATCTTCCATTAGGGTTGCAGAGGGCTTCCAGAAAGGGAAGAGTGATGGTTGTTGGAGCAGGCGGACTGGGCTGTCCATTGATAGAAACCTTGTTGGATAATGGAATTGATGATATCTGTATCATCGAACCGGGTGAAATCAAACTTAACAATTTGCACCGACAAATATTGTACGATTATG
>JAFGAP010000059.1 GCA_016933635.1 Kosmotogaceae bacterium | reverse complement strand
TTCCTGCGTAGCAGCCTAACTTCCCGACGAAGTCGGCATTGCGTCTTGTTTCGGTGAGAACTGGCCTCGCCGAAGGCGAGACTGGCCAGGCGTAGCGTAACTGGCTTTCAAAAGCTATCTCTCCGTTTCGTCTATCTCGCGGAGATATTCAATTACCTCTTCCAGAGAGAAGTACCTGCTCCACCTTTTCTGCTCTCTCCCATCCATTTGTACTATAATCGTCGGGACAGTGAATACCCAGTATTCAGAAGCAGCGGTGGGATTCTCGACGGTGTTTATCTTGTAGAACTTCCATGAAGGAAAATCCTTCTCAACTGCTTCCAGTTTCGGCTCTATGGCAATGCAAACACCGCAGCCGGGACTGAAGAAATCCATCACAACCAGTCCGTTAACCTCTCGCAATTCTCTCAGCGTGATCTCCTTCACTCCATCGCCTCCTAAAAGCATTATAATGGATAATAATAGTAGAATATGCGCGAGGTGGAGTCTTGTATTCTGAGAATCACAGAACGGCAGTGTTTGTACCCATTGTGAAGATCTGCGGAGAGTACCATTTGCTTCTTACAAGAAGATCGACCAGGATAAGCCATCCAGGGCAGATCAGTTTTCCGGGGGGACACAGAGAAGAGAACGAAACGCTTCTTGAATGCGCCGTAAGGGAGATGAAGGAAGAGATCGGTGCTTTTCCCTCTTCGCTTGACGAGGTGTGCCCGCTGAATGTCAGCACAACCGTCACCTCGGGCAAAGTAATCACATCATTCCTTGGATTTATTGACGATCTGAGGTTCAGGATCAACAAGAATGAAGTGGAGGACATTGTCTTTCTTTCCGTTAGGGCTCTGATCATGAATGCTCCCGAACCTATCATAATGCCGAACGGGAAGAGGACAATAAGATACCGTTTCCCCGGCTTCGTGGTTTGGGGCGCGACGGCAAGGATAATCGAAGCATCTATTGAGAGAATTATCGAGATCATAGAGAATCGTGACAACGGAACATCCGGCTGTCTGAATAATAATGAAGTAATACATATAAGAGAGGAGTGATTCGATGTTAGATTTCACATTTCACAACGCAACAAAGATACTCTTCGGAAGAGACACCGAAAAGAAGGTCGGAGAAGAGATTTCGAAGTTGGGCAAGAAAGTCCTCTTTCACTACGGCGGAGGCAGCATAAAGAAGACCGGCCTGTACGATCGTGTACTAGAGAGCCTAAAGAAAGCCGGAGTGGAGATCTTTGAGCTGGGCGGAGTCAAGCCGAACCCTAGACTCTCGCTTGTAAGGGAAGGAATTGAACTTTGCAGAAAAAACCGAATAAACGCGATCCTCGCTGTGGGCGGAGGAAGTGTCATCGACTC
>JAFGAP010000058.1 GCA_016933635.1 Kosmotogaceae bacterium | reverse complement strand
TGAACTTCTTCTCCAGGATCTCTGCGCTCATATATACTGAAACGTTGTTTTTCAGTTTTGTGATCTTCTCTCTCGTTTCCTCGAGTTCCTTGCTCACAATAGAACTCTGCCTTTCCAATTCCTCGGCCAAAGGAGAGCCCTCCATTATCGCTCTTGTTGCCCTGGCTATCTTTGCGACCAAGTCTGCTTCTTTCTTTTCGAGCTCTTCCAGAGACTTTCTGAAGTCGTGATCGGCCATAGCCGCTTGCTGGTTGTACCCTACTGCCAGTTCTTCGAAGTCTATGTCTTCATTGAGAAGCTTTTTCATGTATGAAATGACAAATCCATCTGCCTTAGCAGCACTCATTGAGATGCATTTCACGTCCCTTTTTCGGTACCACCTTCCACATTGATACCTTCTATGGTTTGCTCCTGACGAGTACATCTTCGAGCCGCAGTCACCACAGTAGACGAAGCCTCGGAGTACAGGCCCCGGCTTAGATCGAACTTTCTTCATGGACGTGAGTTTTGATTGAACTGTCTCCCATGTCTGAATGTCTACAATTGCCGGGATTGCTCCAGGCACCCTGATGGTGTCGTCTCTCTTCGCGTGATAGTTGTGCTTTCTTCCCTTCCTGAAAGTGTAGGTGCCGATATACTTCTCATTTCGGAGCATTTCCGCGATTGAGGTTTTTGACCATGTGTCTCCATTGCGGTTTCTGAAGCCTTCCTTATTGAGTCTCTCCACGATCTCGCCATAACCGACACCATTCGCGACCATCCGGAAGATCTCGCGGACTACGGGCGCTTCGTTCTCGTCTATCTCCAGGACCTTCCTACTCCTTGAGGCCTCCGGGTCTCTCACCACTTTGGTCTTGAAGCCGTAAGCAGGCATTCCGCCCAGAAAGTATGCGCGTTCAGCGACCTTGGTGGTCTTTGTGTTTATCTCATCTTGTAGGTTTCGGATATAGAACTGGTTTATTCCGGACATTATCCATCTATGAAGCTGACCTGTGGGAGTCGTTGGATCTATGTTTCCCTTCGCGTATAGCACATATACTCCAGCACTCTCGAGCTGACGAAGAAGGACCTGCTCTTCAACGTT
>JAFGAP010000003.1 GCA_016933635.1 Kosmotogaceae bacterium | reverse complement strand
TCTTCTCCTCCTTCAACACTTACGACAACCGCCGTGTTAGTCGTTTTTCTTAGTTCATCGAATATTCCACCATCCAGGGCAGTTCCATTCGTAAATATGACGAAGATTCTGTCGCCGTTCCTGCCACAAATATCAACGATATCGGGAAGCATGAACGGTTCGCCCCCCGCGACAAGAAAAGTAAAAACACCGAGTCTTCTCCCCTGATCAATCACTCTCTCCCAATCTCCACTGTCCATAGTCCTTTTAGAGTAGGTAGCCCTTCCGGAGTTGCCGAGAGTACTTGCGAAGCATCCCTTGCACCTGAGATTACACCTGTTCGTGATACTCAGTATCATTATCGGAGGAACCATCAATCCTTCCTTAAGGAGTGAGCCTCTCACCGATTCAGATTCTTTGAATGCTTCCAAAAGCTCTGCAGAACCACGGATGTATCTTGGATTTCTCACTATCCATGACAGAAAGACCTTTGACAAACGAGGATTGACAGACCTGAAAGCAAGATCAATCTTTTCGAAGATTCCAGATTTCACGTATCCACCCCCCGGAACATCTCAAAAACAATCTAGTCCTATAGTGTGACTTATGCGTTATGACAAAAGAAACTCTTTACTCCTTTCTTCAAACGTTATATTTTTACCTGAGAAGGCCCAGTTACAAAGATGCAATGTTCATAATACTTTACATTATGTAAGGTAATATGTACACTTGACTCAGGTGATGGCTATGAAGAACAGATTGAAGGAGTTTAGATTCATGAATCGAGAAATGACACAGGACAATATGGCTAAAATAGCCGGAGTAAGCCGGCAGACAATAATTGCAGTCGAAAAAGGAAAATTCAATCCTTCAGTAAAACTTGCTCTTAAGCTCGCAAATATTCTTCACTGTACCGTCGAGGAACTCTTTGAACTGGAAGAAGGTGATTAGGTTGGTACTTAAAACGGTTATCTTGATATTTGATGTCTTCGTGATTATTCTATCGGTTTCTCTCATTAGGACAGCAGGAAGCTGGTATTCTCTGCTCTTGCTGGGGCTCTTTCTCTTTCCTTCACTGAGGATGCTCCGATTAATTCCCGGATTTGACGAAAGAGAGAAGGCGATTGACAACCTTTCATCTAACATAGCTTTAGGAATAAGCTTCGTCTTAGCCATCTTCTACATTGGAATGAGGTACACTCTTACGATCGACGGTGCGATTTCTTTCATCCTTATTCCTTTTGTTGCAAAGGCCGTCTTTCTTTCTGGATTCACTCTGGAGAGAAGGCAGTCGGTTTCAATCATTGGAAGATCGGTGGGTTTGATATTTGTGGGATTTGCTCTTCTTTCTCACGGTTTTTCTACGGTCGGTCTAGTAGAAATGCTGCCAGGTATCGTAATTCTTATTTGCACGGAGCTTTCTGCAAGATACAGATGGTTCGGTCTCAGTTATCTGTTCTTAATGGGTATTGCAACATGGGTCTATTTACCAAACTTTGAAAGAATCACGTCGGTGCTTGTCTACTCTTTGTTCGTCATCCCGTTCAGTTTTCTTCTGGTCAGATCTCTTATGAAGACCTAGAGCAATGAACCCTAGGTCTTTCTTCGATACTGCAAAGCCTCAGCAATGTGCCTGGCCTCGACTTCACTTTCTTCGAGATCGGCTATAGTAAGTGCTACTTTAAGAACTCTATCAATGGCCCTTGCAGTTAATTTCATCTTATCCATGGCCGCCGAAAGAAGTGATCTCGATGCTGCATCGAGCGGCACGTATTCTTTCAGCAAAGCATGACCTAGCTGACTATTCGAAAATATGCTCATTCCCTCATATCTTTTCGACTGTCTCTTTCTTGCTGCAATGACCCTCTTTCGAATTTCATCCGAGCTTTCTGCCGTCGAGTTTTCCATATACTTGTCAAAATCGAGTCTCGGCATATCCACAAAGATGTCTATTCTATCTTCCATTGGACCTGAGATCTTTCTGTTGTACCTCTGTATGTCATACCAAGAGCATGTACACTCTCTTGTCTTATCTCCGTACCAGCCACAGGGGCAGGGGTTCTGAGCAGCGACCATCATGAACCTTGCTGGATATGTTGCAGTCAGCTTCGCCCTAGCTACTGTAATTACTCCATCCTCCAGCGGCTGTCTGAGAGCCTCAATAACATCTCTTCTGAACTCCGGAAACTCGTCCATGAACAATACTCCATTGTGAGCCAGACTGATCTCGCCCGGTTTTGCGTCGTTGCCTCCTCCGACAATGGACGTTGTTGATGCAGTATGATGCGGTGATCTGAAAGGCCTCTCCATTATCAGTCCTTTCTCTCCGAGAAGCCCGGCAACACTGTAAATCATCGTCGTCTCGATGGCCTCTTCCATAGTCAGAGGAGGAAGAATGGACGGAATCCTACGGGCAAGCATCGTCTTGCCGCATCCCGGTGAACCTCGAAGAGAGATATTGTGGCCGCCTGCAGCGGCGACTTCGGAAGCTCTTTTGGCAAACTCCTGACCTTTGATCTCAGACATATCCGGCCCATTCACACTACCAAGCTCTGGTTGCGAATAGACGACGGGCTCCTTCTCAATATACCCGTTTAGAAAACCAACCAGATCATTCAGATTATCGGCCGTAAATATCGTCAAATTCTCTACTATTGAAGCCTCCTGTCTGTTCGGAGCAGGTAGTACTATCTTCATACCCTTTGCCCTTCTTGAAAGTGAAAGCAAAATCGGCAATACTCCCCTTACTCGCCTCAGGCTTCCGTCGAGACCTAGCTCTCCAAAGAAAACAAAGTCTGATAGGTCGGCATTGATTTTCGAAGTGGCTTTGAGAAGTCCCACAGCTATCGGGAGATCAAGATAAGAACCCTCCTTTTTCACGTCGCTAGGAGCGAGGTTAACAGTTATCCTTCCGTTTGGAAGCTCAATCCCAGAATTCTTGACGGCACTCTTCACCCGCTTCTTGCTCTCCTTGATAACGGTGTCTCCTAGACCAACAATGTCCATTTCCTGGATGATTGCTCTGCTGTCAATATCCAGCTCAACAAGAACGTCCAAAACCTTCAAACCAACAGTTGTAACTGTTCTAACTCTTGAGTAGCGCATTTCATGACCTCCTATCTCATCTCAGATTATATCAATCAACGAACGCAGAGGTGATATACTTGAGTTGAGGTATGGTCGAGGTGTGCATATGAAGAATACACATCGTATTAAAGTAAGAGCTCTCATAGTTAAAGACGAATCTGTTCTTCTTGTTCGTCATGAGCATCACGGCAGACCTCCCTTCTGGTGTTTCCCTGGCGGCTTCGTTGAATCAGGCGAAGATCTTTTCAATGCAATCAAGAGAGAGATAAGGGAGGAGACTGAAGTAGTGGTTTCCCCACGCTCTGTCATTGCACTTCAGGAATTCAAAAGCGAAAATCTTCTGGAGGTGATGTTCTCCTGCGATTATGTCTCAGGAAAGTTGAAGCTGGGGTCAGATCCAGATAATCCGGGAATCCCAACTCTGGTCGATGCGAAGTGGGTGAGAATTGATGAACTTGACAGGTTCAAGTTACTTCCGGTTCAACTCGCTTCCCTTCTAGAAAACGGAATGGACAATCTCAGTTCAGTAGAACTGTTCCAGATCGAAAGCAAGAGAGAGGTTCCCACGAAGGATCATGTTCCCGGTTCGCTGTAACGGTCTTTGATATTGTGATAACATGTAATAACGCAACTTGAGTCACATCACGCGAGAGGAGGGTTATCATGGATTACAACATCTACTCTAAAGACGTAACTGTAACAGACTCCATGAAAG
>JAFGAP010000057.1 GCA_016933635.1 Kosmotogaceae bacterium | reverse complement strand
TTGCCATTATAAAACAAGCCGACATCAAGCATGTACTGGACCTTGGATCACCCCTTAACTTCAACGAAGTTACGTTAAGGAGGATATCTGAAAAACTGGAGGCGCATTTTCTGGTACTGGGGAGCCTGACCAGAATTGGCGACCATCTGAGTCTGGATGTTTATGTCTTTAACCCTTCAGGTTCCCCCGCTTTTTCTAAGGATTTTACGGAAAGCAAAGAGCTCAATTCCCTCATTGAGAAAATGGCTAGGAAAATTAATGCCAACGTTCTGCTCATGGCTAGCACCCATCCTGAACTCAAAGAACCGGAATTGTTAGAGGAGCCAGCCATAGAGAAAACCGAAGAAGTAAAACTTGCCATGGATGTCCAGCCCGCTGCTTCAACGACCATTCAAGCAGCAGAAGAAGGGGAGGCCGTTGGCCAAGAATTAGCTGAGGAACAAGCGGTAGAGGAAACATTAGAGAAAACCGAAGAGGTAAAACTTGCCATGGATGTCCAGCCCGCTGCTTCAACGACCATTCAAGCAGCAGCAGAAGAAGGGGAAGCCGTTGGCCAAGAATTACCTGAGGAACAGGAGGCAAAAGAAACCCCTGCAGAACAGATTCCAAAAGCCGATGTTTCCGCTTCTTCTCCCTTTGATTCCGATAGGCCCGTAAAGATTACGTCTAAAAATTTGGAGGCTGATAACAAAAGAAATGAAGTGACCTTCAGGGAAAATGTAGTGGCCAAACAAGGGGATATGGTCATCTTTTCAGATGTCATGAAAGTGAAGTACGAAACCAAAGGGGGTATTCGAAGAATTGAAGCGATAGGAAATGTTAAAATGAAGCAGGAGGATAGAATCGCTACGGGTGAAAAGATTGTGTTCTATAACGCTGAGCAAAAAATTGTGATGACAGGCAACCCCAGAATCTGGCAGGACGACAACCTCATTTCATGTGACAAAGTGACCGTTTTCTTAAAAGACGATAAGATTCTCTTTGAAGGAAAGGTGGATTCTACTATCTATCCTAAGCGTGTAAAGGAGAGCAAAAAGAGAAAAGACAAGCAGGTGGAAGAGATAACCCCTCCACCCGGACCGACAGTCCGAGAGAAGAAAACCGAAGAAAAAGAAGAACCTGCTTCAAAGGGAAAGATATCTCTTGAGAGTGCTCAACGCATGGAAAAAGAAGCGATCCAACAGTTTCTATCAGCTTGGAAGCACAATTGGGAAAGCAAGAATCTAGAAAACTATATGGCGTGTTACGCCAAAGCGTTTTCCTCGATGGGGATGGATTGGGATCGATGGAAAACCTATAAGAAACGCCTGAATGGCAGGTACCGTAAAATTTCACTGGTGTTTAATGATCTGCGCATTGTTGTAGAAGATGATCAGGCAACAGTGAGTTTCGAGCAGCATTATCAATCCGACGAGTATTCCGATCATGGGATGAAGTCGCTGAAGCTAAAAAAGGAAGACGGCGTCTGGAAGATTTTGTCTGAAGAGTGGACTCCATTATGATAACGGCTTGGAAATCTTACGGCTTAAAAAGCTACAGATGAGTTCGCCGCTTTCTATTTGAAAAACAGAGGTTGCAAAGCTTGTGGAAATGCAAACGCTTGAGACAAAGGAACTGACCAAATCATTCGGTAATCGGAAGGTGGTGAATACCCTGAGCCTGGATTTGAAAACAGGGGAAGTAGTGGGTTTGCTGGGTCCCAATGGTGCTGGGAAGACCACGACTTTTTATATGATTGCAGGGTTGTACAAACCCGATGCGGGTAACGTTTGCTTGAATGGTGAAGATATTACGGAATGTCCCATGTATGTCAGAGCCCGAAGAGGAATTGGTTATCTTCCACAAGAAGCATCCGTATTTAGGAAACTAACCGTAGAAGAAAATATTTTGGCTATTTTGCAAACGCTTGATGTTGGCAAGGACGAAATGCGAGAGAAGCTAGACAGGCTGTTAAAGGATCTGGGGATTTCCTCTCTTGCGAAAAGCAAAGCCTATGTTCTCTCGGGTGGCGAAAGACGACGGTTGGAAATTACAAGAGCCCTGGTGACATCCCCCTTCTTTCTTCTGTTTGATGAGCCTTTTACGGGTATTGATCCGATTGCTGTCAGTGACATACAGAATATTATCGGCCAGTTAAGACAGAGAGGTATCGGCATTCTGATCTCTGATCATAACGTGAGAGAAACGTTGGGCGTGTGTGACCGGGCGTATATCATATCGCATGGTAGAATCCTGGAACATGGGAATGCTCAAGAGATCATCAGCAGTCCCAGAGCAAGGGAAGTCTATCTGGGAGAAGGTTTCCGTCTGTGAGATTTTCAAATTCATAACCATTGGTTGGGATTATGCCAACTCCCCACGCAACCGGGGAAAATTAAATCGGGAGGATGTTAAGATGGGAGATATTTCGGTTACGTTTCGGCATCTGGAAGCAACCAACTCATTGAGGGAATACGTGATTGAGAAGCTATCCAGAGCGAAGAAGCATTTCGGTGATCAAAACGAAGTCAATGTCGTTCTCTCTTCGGAGAAACACAGGTTTACAGCGGAAATTATACTGAAAGCTGGTAAACTAACTGCCAATGCTAGAGAAGAAACAGATGACATGTATTCC
>JAFGAP010000056.1 GCA_016933635.1 Kosmotogaceae bacterium | reverse complement strand
GAAAAGTGGGTGGCGAAAAGCCCTGCGGCCAATCCTAAAACCAGAACAAATAATGCGATCCGTTTCACTTACACACCTCCTAAGAGTTTTAAATCAGTATCTCAGTCTTGCAGCGATCTCACTTTGAAGGAGTTCCTTATCTACCACCACTACTTTGCCGTCGTTGTTAACGACACTCCTTACGATCCACGGACCTACGTTTCGAACCTCTCTGCTGTCTTTGACGGCGTGAGTATACACAAGCTCTCTTCCAAGCACGTAACCCCTCTTTCTCTCAGTTGGGTTAATGAAAAGGGTATCTATCCTTCTATCATTTGCCGCTTTAGAGACTTCTGACCATCCTTCAACGTACTTCTCGAAATTCTCTTTCGCGTTGTGAAGAAATTCCCTTCGGATCTTTCGGCTCTCGTTCTCTATAAGCTTCGAGGCATCTTCCTGTAGCTGCTTCTCTTGATTAAGGGTTTTCTGGACGAAGATAGGGTATGCATCGGGTATTAATTGCCTAGCTTCGTTTTTGAGCTTCTCCATAGTCTCATTAAAGGAAGAAGAGTAATAGATGACTAGATAGTTGACATCTTTTGGAATATCTTCGTCGTTCTTTATCAGCGAGGCATTCTTCTGAAGGAATCGTCGATTCTCTTCTTCTTTTGCCTTGCTGACTTTCTCCGAAGCGTTGCCATGATACATCGCTCCAGAGGAAGGTGAGGGAGAGTATTCCTCGAGATACTCCTGTTCCTTTTCCCTGATGAATTCATTTTCAATGCTCTTGATTAACGAAAGCTTCTTGCCTTCCATCGCGTAGAAAGATGACTTCTCTCTCTCCAATGATACGATAAGGGCATCTATAGACGAACTTGAAAGCCAGATCAGTTGATCAAGATCGAAAGTCTTGCCTATGTATAACTCTTTCTCCGGTACCTGTGAAAGAGGAATGATTCGTAGGCCTTCAATCACCTCATCGACTTTGACGTCCTCTCCCATGTGGAATTCCACAAAGATTGCCAGTCCTCTTCGGAGTTCTTTTGTGTTTCCCAAACCAGTTAGAACGGCTTCAACAATTCTTTGATTGATCTTTCCCATTCCCGATACCTTCTCGTCCCTTCTCAGATGTTCAAGGATGAACGACTTAACGTGTCTTTCGGCATCGGCTCTTGTCATGTTTTCCATAGGGAAGTAGAAGGTGAGAAGATAAGAATCTGATCTTATTTCCGCTTCTACATTCAGGAGCTTTTCTAGTTCTTTTTCCATCTCAGCTTTTCGAAGAACGCGCGTGTTAAGATTATCCATCGAATCTGCCTCCTTCCATGCTTTCTGGTGGTTTGAAAGAACCTTATGGACTCTACTATCTGGAATGCATTTGATCTAGTCTCGGAACATTCATTCGATTCATATTGACTGCAATCGTTTCAATTCAATTATAACCCCAGAAAATATAGTACAATAGCCTCGGAGATGATTCGTTTGGCTAACAGTTTACAGAGTTCACTCCTCTCTAGAATGGGGAGAGCCTTTCCGGCCTTAAAAGTTAGGAATTTCAGATTCTTCTGGATCGGTCAACTAATATCCGTTATGGGAACTTGGATGCAGACAGCCGCTCAGTCATGGCTTGTTTTGACAATTACCGATTCACCGTTCTTGCTGGGACTTCTCGGAGTTGCTCAGTTTACTCCCGTACTTCTATTTTCGCTACCTGCAGGAGTCTTTGTCGACCGATTTCCCAAAAGAAGTATCGTTTTGCTAACTCAGATGATCTCCATGATTCTGGCTTTGATTCTTGCAATTCTCGTATTCACAGATTCTGTTCAGTACTGGCATATATTTCTTCTTGCTCTTGGCCTAGGGATGGTAAAAACACTTGATATTCCTGCAAGACAGTCTTTCATGATTGAATTGGTGGGACGTGATGTTGTACTGAACGCCGTTGCATTGAACTCAACAGTAATGAATCTGGGAAGAGTAGTGGGACCTGCGGTTGCCGGGGTCGTTATGGCTCTGGTTGGAGCGGGTTGGTGCTTCCTGGTTAACGGGCTGACTTTTCTGGCTGTGATCTTCGGATTACTGAAGATAGACGTTGAACCTGTAATAAAAAAACGACCGAAGGGAACCGTAATACCAGATATTAAGGAAGGGCTAGCTTACCTGTTTAGTAGTCCAATACTGACCACAACAACACTCATTCTGGCTATTGTGAGTACCTTTGGCATGAATTACAGCGTTCTTATCCCTGTTTTCGCGAGAAATCAGCTCGGCCTCGACGCACAAGGGTACGGTCTTTTGATGTCCACTCTGGGAGTGGGATCCATGCTTGGTGCGCTAATTGTTGCAAGCAGCAGTTCAAGAGGACCGAACAGAGTTCGGCTCTTTGTCGTTCCGTTTATTACATCATCGCTTTTCATGATTATGGCATTCAACAGATCCTATGCCTTTTCGGCTCTGCTGATTGGTTTGATGGGATTCGCGAATATCTTCTTCACAACGACTGCGAACAGTCTTATGCAGATAAACTCTAACAATGAATTCAGAGGAAGAGTTATGAGCGTATATTCACTCGTCTTTGCGGGGTCGACGCCTATTGGAAACATGTTTGTGGGCTCGATTGCCGACAGGGCCGGTGGAGGCAGTGCGTTCTTTTGGGCCGGCGTCGTAACGTTTCTTCTTGTGGCGAGTACGATTCTTGCCCACAAAATTAGGAAGAGATCACTAAGGGTGAAGCCGGAGCAGCAGCTTGAATGAAGAATCACGAAGAAATGTTGTATAATCTCAATGTCTATATCCGGGGTGATAACATGTCGAGAATTCCCTTCTCCCGGATTTCCAGGTTCTGGGGGTTGAAGCGGAAAATCGTACTTGAAAGAAAGACTAATGCCAGAGCTTTCATTGTGAGATCTGGCAAGATTTTTTTCGTGTTGAAGAGAAGGACCGCATCTCTCACTTCAAGATCTTGTCTTACTGAGCTTCTTGAATACCTTGTCGAGAATGGGCTCCCCGTATCTGTGCCTATCCCCTCGAGAAGCGGTGAGTCCGAGGTGAAGATAGGGAAATATATATATTCGCTATTTCCATACATAGAAGGTGAAAAGGCCGATTCAAATGTTTCCAATGCCACGCCCGAAATGGCGCAGGAGCTTGGAATCTTCACCGGAAGGCTTCACAGAGTTCTTAAAGAAGCAGAAGGGAGTTTCTTCGAGAGGACTAACTTGCTGAAATCCCTGACCTCCGCAATCAGGTACTTCAATTCTGGCGGGTCTTTCTTTTCAAGATCAGATATGGAAATGATAGAAGAGTTTTTCACTGATTTCTACAAGCTCTATTACAAGCTTCCGGTCCAGATAATCCACGGCGACTTTCACCCCGGCAACATAATCGTTTTCGAAGGAAAGGTTTCCGGGATAATAGACTTTGATTGCGCGACCAGAGAAGTGAAAACGCTGGATCTGGCTTATCTCATTCACAGTGTCTTTGCAGAATTTTCAAGAATGGGTTCACCTTCGCTCTTTCTCTACCTTCTTCCTCACCTCCTTGAAGGCTATTGTCTGGAGAACACTCTTTCTCTTAACGAACGGGAGAGTTTGGGTTATCTGCTTGCAGCTATCTCAATAATTCAGATGCACTACTTTTCAGCAAACGGGCTATCCGATGAAGCGAATTTTGCAGCGACGGTTTTCAAATGGATTTACCTGAACAACCATCGAATAAAGGAAAAGTCCGGACTGGTTCTAACGCCTTCCGAAAAGGCAGTCTGAAGGTTTATCGGATAGTGAAAGCCCCTCCATGTTTTCTTGTTTCTCTTGTTCTCGCCCGTTTCACATTTGTCTCCATGTATGTCATCCTTTCTGCATTGTCTTATCGAATAATCCATTTGTCTGCAACTAAGTATCTGCGATCAAATTAACTATAGCCAAAATTCCTCTTAATAAGCAATCGCATTGCAAGAAATGGAGCGATCCATTTTCTCTTATGTTCTATAAATGGATCTTCCTGTTATCCGCAATAATAAAAGAATTCACTTACAATTTCATTTTGGTACGCTCCAATAGTTCTCATTTGGTATGCGACTCCCTTAGGTTTGGCATATAATTCGATTGAAGGAGGCGAGCTTATTGATTGGTTTGAGAATAGTGATCGATAGGAACTCCGAAGTGCCTTTTTTCAAGCAGCTAATCGATCAGTTGAGAACGGCAGTAATAAGAAGAGAGATACCTGAGGGGACGCGACTCCCTTCCGAACGGGAGCTTTCTAAGCTGCTGAGGCTCAATAGAAGTGTTGTTGTGAAGGCTTACAATGAACTGAAGCTGGACGGACTTCTGGATTCGAAAACGGGCAGCGGCACGTACGTAATTTCGGCCCATTCGCCAAAAAAGGAATTCGATATGATTTCTTGGGGAGAACAACTCAACTCATGGGCTACCCTTCCGTCCGGTTCGGCAAGATGGTCAAGCCTTCTAAGGAAGGTGCCGGATGATTGTATACGTCTAGATACCGGTGTGCCTCACGTCGGTGCCGATCAAGTTGATCTGATAAAGGAGATACTTGCAAGCCTAACAGATGAGGAACTGATCACTTCATTGAGTTATCCGTCGCTAAGGGGCCACCCGGAACTGGTCAAATATCTTTGCCTGAGAATGAAAAGTTCTGGATTGCAAATTGGCTCGAGAAATATGCTGATCACTGTGGGTACCGAAGAAGCTATCTACTTGTTGTTCTCTGCTCTTGCAAGACCGGGAGAGGCGATAGTCATCGAAAACCCGACCTACGTTAACGTAATCAACATCTCGAGAATGTTTCAGCACAGAGTTATCCCTGTCGACAGAAACTCGGAGGGTTTGAATCTTTCTACACTGGAGAACGTGCTCAACAGAAGCCGGGTGAAATTCATATACACTATGAGTTGTTCTCACAACCCCACAGGAGTGAACATGCCAGAAAGGAAGAAGGAGGCTCTCGTAAGACTTTCCGAGCAGTATTCGGTTCCCATAATCGACGACACTGTATTTTCCGAGATCCAGTATGGCCTTCCTGCACCAAAATCACTCAAGTACTACGACACTCATAACTGTGTTATCGAGATCGGCGGCATTTCAAAGGCCTACGCGCCAGGTCTCAGGATAGGTTGGGTAATTGCCGATGAAGCATTGATCGAAAGGCTGATCGAGCCCGTGAGGATGATCTCACTTGGAGTCCCGAATTTCAGCCAGCTGATTGCAGCCAAGATGCTTTCAACAGGAGAGTATGACGCTTTCCTGAAAAGATATCTAGAGCTTTGTCTCAAGAAAAGGGAGACTGCGAAGAGAGCTTGTTACAGACATCTTCCGGGCTATGTAAGAGTGAACGAGGCACAGGGTGGCAACTTTTTTTGGCTAGAGCTGCCGGGCTCTATTGATTGCTGGAAACTTGCCGAAGAAGGAATTGAGCAGGGTGTCGCCGTCGCTCCCGGGAGTCTCTTCACGTTCGATTCGAGTGGCCGGAGTTTCGTGCGCCTCAATCCTTTGGGGGTTCCGCATGATCAAATCGAAGAGGGAATAAGCCGGCTTTCGAGAGCAATCGAGTCTATTTCAAAGAGAGACAATCGTGAGGAAGGGACGGTTTCGGTGGTGGTTTAGAGTTTGAGGCTCAGGAACCATGTTGATGGGAGAAATACCTGTGTGCCCAGAAGAGAAGTAGCGAAGAGGTCCCGGTCATCAGTCTCACGATGGAATGCTCGTAGTTGAATTCGGTTATTCTCTTCAAGAAATTCGAGAGGCCTCTGATCCTGGGAAGAAGATAACTTCTCTCTCCTATCCTCAATTCTCTGCTGTTCATGGAGACTTTTCCTGCATAACTGGTCTTGGCGCCACTGCCAATTTCAATCTCCGTCACAGTCCCTTCGCCCACTTCGATTCTTCCGTTTAGGGTGATATGTTCAGCGAGAATATCTCGCTGGATCCCGATGATCTCTGGAACTGTCCTTCCCGAGACAAGTCCATAATCGTCTACAGTCAAGGATGTTCCGCATTTTTCACAGATCGCTGAATCTCCTGAGGCTTTGACCGTTTGAAATCCATGACACTTCTCGCAGAACCAGATGATCTTCTCTATCCCTTCTGCTTTGTCTCTGCCCTTGAATACTACCCTG
Source organism: Kosmotogaceae bacterium (assembly GCA_016933635.1). GTDB lineage: Bacteria > Thermotogota > Thermotogae > Petrotogales > Kosmotogaceae > Mesotoga. The sequence goes on along the minus strand of JAFGAP010000056.1, from coordinate 545 downwards.
TTTTCCTCCTGCCATCTCCAGTCAGAAGCTTCAGAAAGGAAATCTAGCGCTTTTTTATCGGCAAAGGACTTAAACTCCACTTCTATCCTTCCCCATCTATGATGATCTGCCCACCTTGGTTTTGTAAGGTATGCCCCACTCATTCTAGCAGCGACAACCGGTACATCTAGCCTCTCCAGGAACCTGTCTGTTCCGGGCGGAACCTCGCCAAACTCGCCATCCCACGTTACAGAACCCTCCGGCATCAGACCAAGAATACCACCGTTGTTCACAACCTCAATCATCTTTCTCATGGCCGGGATATCGGGGACGCCCTTCCTTTTCTGAATCGCTCCCGCTGCCCTCAGAATCGGTCCCGAAAAAGGGTTGTCGAAATTTCCAGCGGCCACAGCCCATACTATTGGAAAGCTCGTAAGGGCTTCGATCAAAAGGGCGTCGATGAAGTAAGCATGATTGCCAATCAGAATAAACGGAGGTCTGGGTAGTCTCTCCATTCCAATTCCATGGAGGTTGTATCTCTTGATGAAGGGGATTCTGAGAATCGG
>JAFGAP010000055.1 GCA_016933635.1 Kosmotogaceae bacterium | reverse complement strand
GGAGTTGAGAAACTGGAGGAGGTCGATACCGTTCCTTTTGGTTTTTACAGGAAGGAGGTCTTCGAGAAAATCGGTCTCTTCAATGAGAATCTTGTCAGAAACCAGGATATAGAATTCAATCTAAGACTTAAGAAGAGCGGCGGAAAGATACTGCTGTCACCGGAACTGGAGATAACATACTTCAGCCGTTCGGATTTGAAAGGCTTTCTGAAGAACAATTTCGGAAATGGATTCTGGGTTATTTACGCTTCGAGATTCTCGAAGACGGCATTTTCGCTCAGACATCTGATACCAATGGTCTTCACTCTCTTCTTGGTATCTGGAGTTCTCTTGCCTTTCTTTCCACCTGCACTGACATATCTCTGGTTGATTCCAATGGCCCTGTATCTGATAATGGATGTGATCTTCTCGATAAGAATAATGTACAAGTGTATTGCAAAGTCGTCTCTACTGATGGCCATGATTTTGTTCCCGCTTCTTCACCTTGCCTACGGCGTTGGTTCTATAGCAGGTCTTCTGAGGCTTTTGTTAGGAGGAAAAGGATGAAAATCTGTGTTATCACAACGGTTCACCCGCCCGACGATGTGAGGATAAACAGAGAGCTACGATCTCTTGTAAAAGCGGGGTACGTCGTTACTTTCATTGCTCCCGAAGGTAACTTCGACATTGAGAACGTTGAGCACATAGCTGTTTCAAAGCAGAGAGGAAGACTCAAGAGATTTCTCAGTGGAACAAAGGAAGCGTTCACTAAGGCAATCGAAGTAGACGCCGACGTATATCACTTTCATGACCCCGAGCTCATAGGACTCGGAAAGAAGCTCAAGAAGCTCGGCAAGAAGGTGATCTACGATATCCATGAAGACTACCCCTCGGTGATAATGATGAAGAACTGGATCCCTAGCCTCATCAGACCAGTTGTTTCAAAAGCTTTTGCTCGGTATCAGCGTTCAGCGATAAAGAGCTTTGATGCGATCATTGTTACTGTGAAAGAGTACCTGTCAAGCATCGGCGCTTACAACGATCTCGCCGTAGTGCCCAACTATCCAGAACTTGATCTTCTTGAAGGTCTTTCGAGCAATTCCTGCGATTGCGAATCGGGCACGGTGAGATTCATCTATGTCGGATCTCTCGATGATGATCGAGCCATAGTCGAATCGATTGAAGCTTTCAAGTTACTAAGGGCCGATGGGATCGATCTGACTCTTGAACTGGTAGGCCCAGTCTATAGCGAAAGAATTAAGGAATCCATAGACTCAGCACTCGAAGAATATGCTGAATTCTCTTTCTCTCCTAGAATGCCTTATCTGGATGCAATGAAGCGGGTTGCCGAATCTCATATAGGTCTTCTTATAGTACACAGGGGAAAGAGCAAGGAAGAATCCTCTCCGTTGAAGCTTTTCGAGTACATGGCTCTCGGAAAACCTCAGATCGCCTCTGACTTCAAAGCCTGGAGAGAGATTCTCGATAGAGGGCCATGCGCGCTCTATGTCTATCCCGAAAACGTGACTCAGATTGCTGACAGAATGAGAGAGTTCTGCACTCACAGAGCTTTAATATCGGAAATGGGATCAAAGGCAAAGATGCTTTCTAAATCCTTCCAGTGGAACGCCTCGGAGAAAGAGATGCTGGCGCTTTACGAACGGCTTGAAGCAGTCGGTATCAGCAGTGAAGACTGGAACAGAACTCCTGACAAGATAGTGAGTTAGTGACATAAGTCCGTTCTTTGGTCGGTTCATTCGGTATTTAATCAGTGAGCTGAAGTCATTTCTTTGGCACTCCAAAGAGATTCTCTAAGCTCTTTTTCCATAGATCTCAAGCTCTCGCGAGCAGCTATGAAATTTGCTTGGGGGACGTAAACCGAATCTTGCTGGCTATTTGCGTCCCAATAATGTAGGATGTCATTGCACAGGAGAGATTATCCAATTTTGACGGGAGAGGTATCTGATGAATCTTTCAAGACTGAAAAGAGCTTTCTCGGTAAGATTCTTGAGAAGACCGGATATTCGTGAGATCACATACGAGGAAGTTGGAGATGAAGCTCTTATCTCCGATTACATTGGAGATGATGAATTGGGAGACTCTCCAAAGATCGAGAAAGGTAAGAATTACAAGCTTCTCGATATGATTATTGATTGGCCCAACCTTATTGAAAAGCCCAGAGTTGGCCTGACAATGGACCATAACAGCAGGCCTCACTGGGTCAAGTACGAGCATTTCCTG
>JAFGAP010000054.1 GCA_016933635.1 Kosmotogaceae bacterium | reverse complement strand
TGGTTCAACGGAACAAAAGGTTATGGATTCATTACTAAGGATGACGGTGGGGACGTTTTCGTTCATTTCTCAGCTATTGAGATGGACGGTTTCAAGACCCTTGACGAAGGACAGAGAGTCGAATTTGAAGTCGAAGACGGTCCAAAGGGTCCTCAGGCAGCAAAAGTTAGAATTGCGAAGTAATCGATTGTCCATATAAGGAACCGGATCGCCCGCTTTCAGCGGGCGATTTTTTTATGTCTCTTGACCATCTGACTAATCGCCGATCGTTGTGCTAACATATCTATGATTGAACTAAATAGCGGGAGGTAACGATGGACTCCAAATCATTGAATCTACTCGACGGAACGATGTTCTTCAATGCTTTTTCTTCCGGTGCCACTGCCGTAATAAGAGAGCAGAACGACCTGAACAAGATAAATGTCTTCCCTGTCCCAGACGGAGACACGGGAACGAATCTAGCCTCTACGATGCGATCTATTCTTGAGCTGACAGATGTCTCTCACTCGATTGGCAAAACAACTCGCTCTATAGCCGATGCCGCACTCATGGGAGCTCGTGGAAACTCGGGAGCGATATTCGCGCAGTATATGCACGGACTGAGTACCATCATTGGAGACAGGGATAGTATCGACAGAAAGACCTTCGCAAAGGCAGCACATGAGGCGATTTCATATGCCTATGACGCAATGGTAAGCCCCGTGGAGGGAACGATGCTTACCGTCATGAAGGATTGGGCCGAGGCTTTGATCGCTATAGAAGACTCGGAGAGATCGCTTTTCGAGATGATCGAACGGTCGAACGAAGTAGCGCTCAAGTCTCTGGAAGAAACACCGGAGAAACTGGCCGTGCTGAAGAAGGCTGGGGTCGTCGACGCCGGAGCGAAGGGCTTCGTAGCCTTTATCGAAGGCATAAAGACTTTTCTGAGTGGCAGAGGCGTCAATCTTGAAGACGAGATCATCCCAGATATCGAATTGAAAAACCACGTTCATGTAGATGAAGGTAACATCAAGAATAGATATTGCACTGAAGCGATAATAGAAGGTTCTCGACTGGACATCGATGGAATAAAGTCTATCATCAGTCAATCCGGAGATTCCGGCCTGGTAGCGGGCACGGAAACTAAGGCAAGAATCCACGTTCATACGAATGAACCGGCAGAGCTCTTCTTCAAGCTGAAGAACTTCGGCTCAGTCACTCAGCAGAAGGTCGATGACATGGAGATGCAGTACAGAGTGAGTCAGAAGAGGAAGTATCCGATCGCACTGGTGGTCGACTCCGTTTGCGATTTGCCGAAGGAGGTAATAGACTACTACCAGATTCAGATGGTTCCGCTGTATCTCAACTTCGGCCAGAGCCAGTATCTAGACAAGATAACCATGAAAGCAGATCAATTTTACTCTCTTCTCGACACGACGGAGGACTACCCGGTTTCGGCACAGCCTGGAATGAACACTTTCCAGAACCTCTACCACTTTCTTGGAACCCATTATGATTCTATTATTGCCATACACGTCTCGGACAAACTAAGCGGCACATGGAACGCCAGCACCAAAGCCGCAGAACGAATGAAGAGCAAGAAGATAAGCGTAATCAATTCCCGGCACGTATCGGGATCTATTGGTCTGCTCGTGCTCACGGCCGCCAGAATGATAGAGGAAGGTTGTAGCCACGATGAGATCGCAGAAACAATAGAGTCCCTGTCAAAGAACACAAGGATCTTCGTGAGCGTCAACACTCTGAAGTATATGGTGAAAGGCGGAAGGGTAAGTCCAGTTCTAGGTCTGGTCGGTAAGGTAATGAATCTTAAGCCAATTGTATCTGTAGACAAGGAAGGAAATTCGAAACTCTACGGAAAGGCCTTCAGCAAGTTAGGCAATATGAAAAAGATACTTGGTTTTGTGGAAGAACTGAACAGGAAGTGCAGCGTTGTCTCATACAATATCACTCACGCTCACGCCCACAAAACGGCAAAAGCTTACGAGGACAGTCTCACAAAGCTGCTTGGAAAGAAGCCCGAGTACATAATGGAAGTCTCCCCCGTTGTCGGTATTAGCGCGGGCGTCGGCGCTGTAAGCGTTTCAGTGCTTTGCGAAAGAGACACTTGGTCTCCCGACGTCAAAATCAAGTGAGGTGAAGAGATGACTTATGTGATTCTTTTCAGTTCTCTAGTGGTCGTCGCTTACATGTCTATGTTCTTCGCTATAGGTACCGTGAAGAAAGACAATTCCGTTGTAGACATAGGCTGGGGCGCTGGATTCGTTGTGGTTGCTTTGTTTACGCTCTTCGTGTACGGAGAATTCAATGCAAGGCAGGTAATCACGACGATCTTGATTGCGTTTTGGGGAATCAGGTTGACCACACATATTTTCAAAAGAAACTGGGGGCGTGGCGAGGATTTTCGTTACGTTCAGATGAGAGAGAAGTGGGGAGAGAAGCTGTTGATAAGATCCTTCTTACAGATCTATATGTTGCAGGGCCTTTTTATGGTGCTTATCTCCTACTCAGTAATGCTCATTAATAGCCATTCGGGAAGTTCATTTGGGTTTTTGGACGTTCTTGGAATTCTTATTTGGGCCTGCGGCTTCGCCGTCGAAGCAATAGCAGATATGCAGTTGAGGGGTTTCGTGAAGACTAAGAAACCCGGAGAGATAATGACAAAGGGTTTGTGGAGATACTCTCGCCACCCTAATTATTTCGGCGAGGCCGTTCAGTGGTGGGGTATATTCGTCATTGCCCTGTCAATTGAAGGTGGAATATGGGCAATCATAAGCCCGATAACAATAACCTTTTTATTGAGATTCGTTTCAGGAGTGCCATATCTTGAAAGGAAATACAAACAGTATCCGGTATTCAGGGAGTACATGAAGGAAACAAACGCATTTATCCCCTGGTTCCCGAGAAGGAAGTAGTGACGAAGAAATGGAAATCTTATTCTCCGCGCTCTTTGCCTATCTAATTGGATCAATTCCCACGGCATTTCTCATCGGTAAGATTTTCTATGGATTCGATATAAGAAAGCAGGGTACAGGTAATATGGGAGCCTCGAATATGGTGGCCGTAAAGGGCTGGAAGATCGGAATCCTCACTGGAGCTATCGACTTCATGAAGGGCATGGGAACGATCTTGATTATTAAAGGGGTCTCTGCTCACTGGACCTATCAGATGCTTTTCATTGCAGCCAGCTTTGCTGCGATCGGTCATATGTATCCCATCTTCCTGAAGTTCAGGGGCGGGAAGGGAACCGCAACACTGGCCGGCGGCCTTATAGGTCTTGATTATCAAGTAGCCCTGATCTGTATGGTCATACTTCTCGCTTTTATCGCGATAACGGACTACTCGGCTCCGGGCGTTGTCGTAGTCTCTTCAGTAATGATCTTCCTTTTCAGAATCTTTGGGTACAGATGGGGAATATCTCTTCTGTTGATACCCATTGCAGTGATAATGATAGCCAGAAATCTAGAGAATATTCAGAGGATTTTGCGAGGGGAAGAACCGGGACTGAGGGCGCACGTAAGAAAAAAGAAAAAGGCCCCGCAATAAGGGGCTTAAGGGTGATTCTCTCAAATTCCCAGGTACACTTTTCTAACCTCTTCACTTTCAAGTAGTTCCTTTGCTGAACCTTGAAGCGTAATCGTTCCTGTTTCCAGCACATAAGCATATTTCGATATTTCTAGGGCCTTGGCCGCATTCTGTTCGACGAGAAGTATAGTGACTCCCCGTGAATTAAGTGTCTGAATTGCCTGAAAAACCTCTTCAACGACTATCGGTGCTAGACCGAGTGAAGGTTCATCCATCATTATTAGATCGGGATTCGCCATGAGGCTTCTACCTATAGCCAGCATCTGCTGTTCTCCACCGGAAAGCGTCCCTCCGGACTGTTTCAGTCTCTCTCTTAGGACAGGGAAAAGCGAGAAGACCACCTCGAAATTGCCTTCTATCTCTTCTTTGTCCTTTCTGTTGTATGCTCCCATAAGAAGATTTTCCCTAACCGTGAGATTTGAGAATATCCTCCTTCCTTCAGGAACGAGAGAAATCCCAAGCTTTGCCGTTCTCGAGGCTCCTAGTCTGTTGATATTGTTCCCTCTGAAAGAGACTCTTCCACCGGAGGGCCTTATCAGTCCACTTATGGCCCCAAGCGTAGTGCTCTTCCCCGCGCCATTAGAGCCTATTATAGTTACAATACTGCCCTCCTCAACGGAGAGCGTTATGCCTTTGACTGCCTTGATGACACCGTATGAAACCTGGAGCTCATCAACGCTGAGAATCTCATTTCCCAACCGTAACCCACTCCCTACCCAGATAGGCTTCGATAACCCTCACGTCCTTCTGAACAAAGGCGGGGTCTCCTTCACTGATAGTCCTTCCGTGATCCAGAACCATTATCCTCTCACAAAGCCCCATAACCAGTTTCATATCGTGCTCTATAAGCAGAACTGTAAGCCCGAAATCGTCGCGAATCCTTCTGATAGTATCTACAAGACCCGCTGTTTCAGAGGCATTCATACCGGCGGCCGGTTCGTCGAGAAGAAGAAGAGTCGCCCCCGTAGCCATTGCCCTTGCAATCTCAAGTAGCCTTTGCGAACCATAAGATAGCGCGCTGGACTTTTCATTCGCCAGCATTTCGAGACCGAGAACACTCAGCAGTTCAAGAGCCTTGTTTCTCATCTCCCGTTCTTTCTCGGAATAACCCAGTCTGGAGACGCTTTTGAAAAACCAGCTTACGGCCTTTCCGTTACTTGCAATCATATGGTGTTGAGAAACCATAACGTTCTCTAGAACTGTAAGATCTCTGAACAGACGGATATTCTGAAAAGTCCTTGCAATACCAGTTCTTGTTATCTTATCCGGCTGGAGGGTCGTTATCTCATTATCCCTGAATAATACTCGACCCTCAATAGGTTTGTAATGACCCGTTACTACATTGAAGACCGTTGTCTTTCCGGCGCCGTTCGGGCCAATCAATCCAAAGATCTCGCCTTCCTCTACCCTAAGCGTTACATCCTCCACTGCGGTGAGTCCACCGAACTTCATTGTGATGTTCTCAAGTGTGAGCAGACTCATCTCTTGGATCCCCTCTTGAAAACAGAAACGAGCCCATCCCAGGAGAACTCACTTCTTCCCATCAATCCCCTAGGCCAGAAGATCATTATTATCACGAAGAGACCTGAGAAAACGAGCATTCTCATCCCGCTCATGCCCATTATCTTGAATCCAAGGAGATTCATGGGACCCTCCAGGAAGCGGAGCCACTCGCTAAGGAAAGCAAAGAGAGCACCGCCGATTATTGCTCCTGTTATGCTTCCCAGCCCGCCGAGAACTATCATTATCAGAACGTTGAAAGTGAGAAGGATGCCAAAGGTATTTGTTCTAGGATCAATTGTGCTGAGCCAGTGTCCGTACAATGATCCGGAAATCCCTGCAAAAAAACCACCAATAACAAATGCCGTCAGTTGATGCTTGAAGACATTTATCCCCATCGCCTGCGCCGCGACTCTATCCTCTCGTATAGCCCTCAAGGCCCTTCCAAAGGAACTGTAAGCAAGACTCAGAACAAAGGCTACGGTAACAAACAGCCAGCCCCAGGCCCACCAAACATTAGTGTGATCGGGAAGCGCCTTTAGGCCCAGTGCCCCGTTTGTTATCGAATTGAGATTAAGCGCAAAGATCCTGATTATTTCGGAAAAGCCGAGAGTCGCAATTGCAAAGTAGTCGCCTGTAAGCCTCAACGACGGCCAGCCAATCAGGAAAGCAAACACGGCTGCGACGAGACCGGCAATTATAGTTGCCCAGAAGAAGGGAATCTGAATCGAATTCAAAGGCCATACAAGCTTCTCAATTAGAAAGGTCATCTCCTTCTGTTCCGGCGACAGAGTCAAGAGCGCGGAAGTGTATGCGCCGAGAGCAATGAATCCGGCATGGCCTAGAGAGAAGACTCCCGATATTCCATTAACCAGTGTAAGGCTTACCGCCATGATTCCATATATTCCGATAAGCGTTATTATTCTCGAATAATAGCTGTTCAATAATTCCTGCGAAAGAAATAGAAGAAGCGCTATGGAGGGCAATGCTATCAAAGTGAGTATGATTCTGGTCCGCTTCTTCATTCAATCACACCTTTACTATTTCCGGTCTTCCAAGCAGACCTGATGGCTTGATTGAAAGGACGATTATCAGGATGAAGAAGGCGAAGGCATCCCTGTAACCTGCCGCCCCAGGCATTATTCCGACCATCATAACTTCGGTTATTCCGAGTATCAGTCCTCCGAGTACCGCTCCCGGCACTGAACCTATTCCACCGAAGACGGCAGCGACAAAGGCCTTCATTCCAGGTATGAATCCCATATAAGGCCAGACCTGGGGATATCTTATAGCCCAAAGTATTCCACCAATCCCAGCAAGCGCCGAACCTAGAGCAAATGTCATTCCGATTACCCTGTCGACATTGACCCCCATAAGCGATGTTGTCTGAATATCCAGGGAAACGGCCCTCATCGCCATTCCAACTTTTGTCCTGAAAATGAACCACCACAAAAAGACGAGCGCGATTGCAGCAACAATAAGTGTTATCAGAGAGATTACAGGAAATCTTATACCTCCTACTATCACCTCTCTGCCATACTTGACCTCCATCTCTCCCCCTATGATGATCATTTCGTTGAGCAGTTGGGGAAAGATAGTACGGAATGACCGTGGAATACCGGAGAAGACTACGACAGCCAGACTTTCAAGAAAGAAAGAGACGCCGATAGCCGTTATTAGTGCCGATATTCTAGGAGCATTCCTGATAGGTTTGTAGGCAATCCTATCAACCGTAAATCCAAGTAGCCCGGCGCAAGCTATAGCAAGAATGGCCGCCAGATACCACGGAAGCTGAGCAAGAGTCACAAAGAAAAGAGCAAAATAGACGGCCATCATGAAGATGTCGCCATGAGCGAAATTGATTAGCCTCAGAATTCCATAAACCATCGTATAGCCTATCGCTATCAGGGCATAAAGGGAACCAAGGCTAAGACCGTTAACAAAGTTTTGTAGAAGAGTCTTAGGATCCAAGCTTACACCTCCGGCCGATTGAAAAGAGAAAGGGGAGGGTGGGGCTTCGGAAAGCCCCACCTGCTCTACGGATTGATCGTTGTATCGTACACGAACTTACCGTTTTCTATCTTTACAATCGTAACAGACTTTATTGCGTCACCGTTTTCATCGATAGTGATTATTCCCGTCACGGCAGGATAATCCTTCGTCTGTCGAACTGCCTTCGCTATGGCTTCTCTATCTGTACTCCCCGCACGTTCTATTGCGTCCCTGACGACCAGATATGTGTCGAACCCGAGGGCGGTGAATGTTCCGGGCGCTTCACCGTACTTGGCGGTGTAGGCTTCTACGAAAAGCTTCGCATTCTCTGTGATTGCTGGACTTCCTGAATCGTAGTGAGTTGTAAAGTACAGTCCGTTTACGGCCTCTCCACCGATTTCAATAGTCTCCGGAACGGCCGCTCCGTCACCTGCTATTATCGGCTCGTAGAAACCAAGCTGTCTGGCCTGGATGGCTATGAGAGCGATTTCCTGATAGTATCCGGGAATGAAGAAGGCACCGGCGCCCTTGGAGATGGCATCGGAAACCTGGGCCGTAAAGTCCTGGTCTCCAGATTTGTAATACTCGTAGAATACGCTTCCACCAAGCTCAAGAGCCGTTTCCTTGAAGTAATTTGCGAATCCGACGGCATAATCCTGCTCAACGTCTACAAAGACGGCAACATTTTCCGCGCCCATGTTGTTGAATGCCAACAGCGCTGCAGCAACACCCTGGAAGGGATCGCTAAAGCAGACACGGGAAACATACTTCTTGTCCTGAGTCACAAGGGGATTAGTTGAGCTAGGAGAAACCATTGCAACGCCATTCTCTTCTGCAACCGTCCCTCCCGCTATCGTATTCGAGCTAATTACCTGCCCGATAATCGCAACAACCCCCTCTTGCTCGATGGCACGACGGGCGGTGTTAACGGCCTGAACTTTGTCGGAGTTGTTGTCTAGTAAGACGATTTCAATTTTCTCCCCAAGAACCTCCGGGAAAAGCTCGTTGGCAAGTTCGACTCCCTGCCAGATCATCTGGCCAAACGCGGCGACTCCACCGGTCATCGGAAGAATCGCACCTACTTTGATTGAAGCAAGCGCTGATACTGAAAGAAAGACGACTAAAAGAATTACAAAGAGTTTTCTCATACTTCTACCTCCTCCTGAAGTGGTTACAAGTGAATGAGACTAACCCACAATTTGATTTACATTCTTACAAATCTAAGCAAGTGCAGAAATCAGCGTTCTAAGCTAATTATCCCCCCGAAAGTACATTTAACTAGCCAGAACGAAGAAATTCGAGCATTTGCGTGTTGTACGAATAGTACCACTAATGACAATAAGGAAATATTAAGAAGTGAAACAATGAAGAGAATTTTGGTAACATATCGAAGTCATCGTCTGTAAACGGTAGTAATTACCTCACATTGGACTTGACATGATCTATACTAAATAACCGGTTTGAGCCACCGCTTCATGAAAATAACTATGGCCGCCGCAGAGGAAATCACTAGATTGCTTGCGAGCATTGCGTACCATATTCCTGTGGTTCCCATGGACAGACCAAAGAAATATATAAGAGGAAGGCGTATTCCCCAAAGTCTTGCGATATTTAGGATCATGGACTGAATCGTGTGGCCCGAGCCTCTTAAAGCCATGTCGAAGATGTTGTAACTTGCGAAGACCGGTATCGAAAAAGAGACTATTCTAAAGTACTTCTCTCCTTCAATCAATACGAGCGGGTCGTTGATGAAAAACGCCGTCACTTCCTTCCCAAAGAAGAACGTGCCGGTGCAGATCACTCCAACAATCAACACGTTTATACCGGTCGCCTTCCATACAACTGAATAGGCATCATTCTTTCTTCCGGCGCCAAGATACTGCCCAACCATCGATGACGTTGCCTGGGAAAGGCCGAAAGAGAACATCGTTGCAAGTGATGTTATTCTGTTTCCCACACCCAGGGCAGCGGTAGCCACCGGACCGAAGCCGGCAACCATCGAAGTTATTATGAGGAATGCGAGAGCCGTTATCGACTGTCCGGCAGAAGAAGGGAGACCTATCCTCAAGACGCGGGCAAGAGTCTTCCACTTTGGCCTAAGATCTCTGAAATTGACTTTGAATCCTCTCTTTCCTTTGAATATTATGACCGTCGCGATAATCACTACAACTCCTCTTGAGATTACAGTTGCAAGAGCGGCTCCGAAGACCTCCAGCCTCGGAAAACCTATACCGAATATCAAGAGAGGATCGAGAAGGGCGTTCACCGTTACAGAGAAACCCATCAAGTACATCGGAGTCTTTGTATCACCAATAGCGGTGAAGAGTGAGTTGAAAGTGAACATCGTAAAGGTGAAGGGAGCTCCCAGAAAGATCGTTCTCATATATGTATTGGTTACTGAAAGTAATTCTGGTGGAATACCGAGAAGCTTCAAGACGGCCTCGGAGAAGATCGCGCCGAGAAGACCTAGAATCACCGCAACGGCAAAGCTTATGGAAATAACCTGTCCGGCTACATGTGAGGCCTCTTCCTTTCTTCCTGCTCCGAGATTCTGAGAGACTAACGCAAGTCCTGCCACTGCCAATCCTCCACCAATAGAGATCAGCAAGAAGATTGCAGGCCACGCAATTGTGGGTGCTGAGATTTCTATCTTTCCCAGCTTCCCGAGCCAGTATGCGTCGACCATGTTATAAACAGTCTGAAATAGCATTGTAAGAACGGCCGGCCAGGCGAGTTTAAGGAGGGCACTCATCATGCTTTCATTCAGGATATTGACTCGTTTCATCTTCACTCCTATGATTTCGATTACGTACTATTTCATTTATAACACAATAGTTACGAAATAAGAAGTGAGGAAAGGCGAAGGACGTGATCAGGGGTCGGAGGTCGGGGGTTGGAAAGAGCGGAATAAGATGCAAGGCTGGCTTCGCCAAGAAGTGA
>JAFGAP010000053.1 GCA_016933635.1 Kosmotogaceae bacterium | reverse complement strand
TGCTCTTTCTCGCTTGATCTTAACCAAGGACTGGACTTATCTTGCATCCCCTGCCTCTCTTATTCTAACAAACAACCAAGGACGTTTTTCAGCAGCGCAAAGCGTTTTTTCCAGCGATCAGCGAGTTCTCAGTTTTTAAGCATGCAGCGGTTCTAATGCTTGCAACTTGGAACAGACAACTTGCAACTGTTTTCGGTTTTTGTCGTACAAGTAATAGGGGAGTGAAAAGATGGAGATTAAAGAAGATGAATTCTACAGGCTATCAGGAAATCCCAAGAACCTCCATATCCTCAACAAAATCGTTGATGCAGCCAGAGAAGATGATAGAATCGTGGCCGTCGTCTCTTACGGTTCGTACACTAGAGATGATTTCGACAAGTTCTCGGATATCGAGTTCTATTTCTTCATAAGAGATGATTCGGCAGCAGGTTTCGACGACGAAAAATGGGTGAGAGAGGCGGCTCCCGTGGAGTTCTATTTCACCAATTCATACGGAGTAAAGACGGCTGTTTTCACCAGGTTCTTCGTCAGAGGGGAGTTTCACTTCCACTCAGAAAGGGAGATCTCTGTTCTCGATAGCTGGAAAGGTGTTATCCTTCCCGGCAAATTAGAAAGAACCGTTCTCCTAGACAGATCCGGAGAATTCAGAAAGAAGATCGAGGTATTTTGCAATGCAAGACCAGTAATCAATGTAGAAGACTCCTTCAAGCACAACTACTTAGAACTCGCAAACGGGATCATCATGGAGTGGAACGTTCTCAGTAGAAAGGATCTTTTCAGGGCTAGCACGCTACACAACATGAATCTACACTATCTCGCAAGACTTTTCTGTCTGCTGCACGGGAAAACGGATCATCTGTATTCGCCGAGACTTCTCGAGAGCTTCATGAGTGAAGCAGAGTACAGGAGCTTCTCCGAATGTTTCGCTGGACTAAATTTCGACTCCATTAGAACCGCTCTGGAGAAGATGGCGGCCCTAACGGCAGAGCTCTCGAAAGAGAATGAAGACACAAATATCGTAAGAGCGAGAAGAGCGATCCTCGAAAGAGTTCTGGAGAGATCTTACAGGTTAGAGGGCGTGGTTTCCGATGGAATGAGGATACTTCTCATAAAGCATACTGGTAACGACGGTAGACCTAATGATTGGCTTCTTCCAGGTGGGGGTAAAGTAGCGGGCGAGTCGGATGAGGAAGCAGTGAAGAGAGAGGTGCTTGAAGAAACCTGTCTGGATCTCGAACCCCGAGGCATGATAGCCGAGATCGAGCTCCCAGAGGATGGATTGTACTACTCCGCGAAGATGTTCCACTTCATATATGACGGTTCAGATCCATCACCCGGCTCGGAACCGGAAGATGTGAATGGAAACTACTACATCATCTCTGAAGTTAGGTGGATAGACCTTAGCGATTTGTCTTCGATTACTGCCGAATACAAAACCTTTCCCCACATTCTAGAAAGGTATGAAGCAATAAGAAAGCATCTACTTGATTCGAGACGCTAAATAGAGCAACTATAAGGTTGGGACAAGAAAAGTCGGTACCTCGAGAAATGACAAAACCCTATTCGAAAACCACATAATCCGCAAACTGAATTCCGACAATCTGATCTACATCAAAAGGCGTCGTTGAAGGAGCCTCGACACGGATCACTTCTCTTCCAAGCTCAATTCTGTAATCGAGTATATTGCCAAGATAAACCTTTTTTTTGATCTTTCCTGTAGCATAGCCTTCTCCAGGGGCCACAAGCTTCACATTTTCCGGTCTCACTGCTAAGACACACTGCTTCTTTTCTGTAAGTTCCTTTGAGCCGAACTCAATCCTAAAGGGTTTGCTTTTGTTTGCTTCGAGAAATTTCGCGGAAATTCCCCCACCTTCTGAAGTCAGTTCAATTGTGAGGAAATTTATCAAACCAATGAAATCGGCGACGAACTGGTTCCCGGGTTTTTCGTAAAGCTCTCTAGGGGTTCCAAGCTGCTGCACGGATGCTTCGTGAAGCAGAAGAATCCTGTCTGACATTGCCATTGCCTCAGCCTGATCGTGTGTTACGTAGATTATTGTCACTCCGATCCTTCTTTGAATATCCTTAATTTCAAACCGCATTTCCTCTCTAAGCTTTGCGTCAAGGTTGCTCAAGGGTTCATCTAGTAGCATTACATCGGGCTCCATCACGAGCGCTCTTGCCAGCGCAACTCTCTGCTGCTGACCTCCGGAAAGCTGATGGGGGTAACGATTTTCCATTCCTTTCAGCTTCACAAGGGAAAGAACCTTCATCACTCTATCTCTCATTTCCGTGGCCTTCACTTTTGCGATCTTCAGAGGGTATGCTACGTTCTTGAAGACATCCATATGTGGCCACACTGCATAGTTCTGAAAGACCATTCCCACATTTCTATCCTCCGGAGGCACAAAAACCTTCTTCTCTACGGATGAAACGAGCCGATCTCCAATGAAGATCTCCCCAGCAGAAGGCATGTCAAAACCGGCTATCATTCTCAAAGTAGTGGTCTTCCCGCAACCTGAAGGTCCCAAAAATGAGAGAAATTCATGATCCATTATCTCGAGATCTATATCATTCACAACGTTGACTTCACCAAACGACTTTGAAAGGTTCTTGAGAACTACTCTGGACATCTACATCACCCCCTATATTCCGGCCTTACCCTTTGTCAACCACTTCACAAAGAGGTTGCCTACGATCACTATCAAGAGCAGCAAAGTCGCGAAAGCTGCTGAAATCTGAACGTATCCCGCTTCCTGCATCTCAAAAACTGCCACGCCGATGGTAACCGTTTTTGGACCCCATAATAGTATTGACATTGTAAGCTCCCTAAGAGTAGGCATGAAGATGAGAAACCATCCCGCAACAAGACCGGGCCTAATTAGTGGAATTATTATATCTTTCAAGGAGGTTAACCAGCTTCCTCCGGAGATCCTCGAAGCCTCTTCCAGGGAGGGATGTATCTGCTCGAGAGAAGCCGAAGTAGTTCTCACCGCGAAGGCCACGTAACGAGCAATGTACGCAAGAAGTATTATCCAGAATGTGTTATAAAGGTTGATCCCATACTTACCCGACCACGCAAGAATCATTGATATCGCAACTACCGTTCCCGGAACTGCATACGGCAGTTGTGAGACGGCTTCCAGTGCCTTCCTACCCCTTATCTTGGTCTTCACGCTTATGTAGGCTATCAGTGATCCCAAAATCATACAGATTGTAGCCGCAGAGATTGCAAGAAGAAAACTGTTCTTGAACGCGTCCTTTGTCAGAGCATATTCAAAGAGAATGTAGCGGTAGTTCTTGAGTGTAAGGTTATCCCAGGTAATCTTTGCCCCCCAGGCATCGAGAAAGGAAGTCAAGGTTATTGAAAAGAAGGGCATGATTACTGTGACAAAGACGACCATCAAAGCAAAAATCAGAATTGGAATCTTCCATCGACGCAAGTCAAGCGTTGTGGGCCTCATACTTTTTCCTGAAATCAATGTGTATTGCTTTTTCTTCAGATAGAGGTTGTTAATCAGCAAGGCTCCGACGGATATGCTCATTAACATCACCGAAAGCGATGAAGCCATAGCTATACCGGTGAATCCTCGACTCCGCATATATGAAAAGATCATAGTTGTCAAAACGTAGACTCTTCCTTGCATTCCTATCAACGCCGGTATGCCGAAGTTAGCAATGGTTGATGCGAAAACAAGAAGAGCGCCTCCTGCAATGCTTGGAGCGACGAGCGGGAGGGTTATATCTTTCATGATTTTCAGCGTCTTCGAGCCACAGGTTCTAGCTGCCTCCTCAAGCGTGGGATCCATTCTTTCCAGGGCTCCCGTAACTGTAATGAAGACGAATGGATAGAGATACAGAGTCATCACCCAGATAAGCCCCGGCATGGTATTTACATCAAAGAGATGCCCTTCCAACCCGAAGAGTGAAGAAGCCCATGAGTTTATATACCCGTTCCTCCTGTTCAGAAGCTGACTCCATGCTATGGCGCCTACAAATGGCGGAATCATGTACGGAAGGATGAACAGAGTCTTGAATAGCTTTGCAAAGGGCAGATTGGTTCTAGTGACGAGCCAGGCCAGAGGGGCTCCCAGCAAAATGGAGAACAGTGAAGTGAAGAAACCAAGCTTCAGACTATTGAAGAGAGCATCGTAATTTCTTCGAGCCTGAAAAACCGTTGAATAATTGTCTAAGGTGAATACCCCATCGACTTTCAGGCTGTTAAGAAACAAGAGAGTAAATGGAAAGACTATTAGGATAGCAATTATTACGAAAGTACTCCCCAGTATTACCGGATCGGCTCTAAATCTCTTCTGAAACATGAGACCACTCTCCAGAATTCAAGGGCCCTGACTCATAAGGCCAGGGCCCTGCAGATTCAGAACAACATTATGTCTGCAAATTTTGTGTTTATTTCTGTGGTAAGCTCTTCAATAGCTTTCCAGTCAATTTTCATAGCTTGATCTAGGATTTCTCCTGCGGGAGGAGTATTCGGCGGAGGATTGACATCGCTTCTGATCGGAACAAGCGAGCCAAGCTCTACCAAGACTTTCTGGCCCTTTTCAGAGAGAATATAGTTCACGAAAGTCATGGCGGCTTCCATATTGTCAGTAGTCTTCATTATTGCCACGGGACTTGGAATGGCGATCGTGCCGTCCTTGGGATAAACTATGTCTATTGGACTGCCGTTGTCTCTGAGCCCTCTTGCAATGTAATCTAGCGTCATTCCAATCGGGAACTCGCCGGCCGCTACTTTCTGAGCCACATCACTATTTCCCCTGACAACTACCGCCTCATTCTCTCTCAGATCCTCAAAGTATTCCCACCCATAATTGATTGAAAGGGCGCCGACCGCAGCTACAGCGGCCCCGGAATACTCGGGATTCGGCATTACGAAATTGTCGTACCACTTTGAGTCTGTTAGATCCGTCCAAAATTGCGGAGCAGTATCAGCTGTGAGTTCATTTGTGTTGTAAGCGATAACCATATTTATGAGCCTTCCAGCGTAGTAACAGTTGTCTTTGTCTTTGAAGTTCTCTGGGAGGGCACCTGCCTCTTCCGGGAAGACCTCGGCCAGAAGCCCCTGCTTCTTGAGCGTCTCATAGTACGAGAACTCAGCCACCCAAATAACATCGGCCTGCAAATTACCGGCCTGGACTTCCGCAGCAATCTTCGTCTGGATCGTACCTGTCCCGGATCTAAAGACCTCGACTTCTACAGTTGGATTATCTGACATGAAAGCATCTGCGATCGCCGTCATGATCGCTGTTGGCACCGAAGTGTAAAGCATAATCTTCTCTGCTCCGAAGAGCAGCGCTGCACACACCAAAAGAACGAAAACAATAGAGATCTTTCTCATAGACTACCTCCTCATAATGGATTTGGAGACTAGTGCTTTCCGTTGAATCCAAAGATATCGGGAATCTCATCGAGTTTCTTCAGAGCATCGAGTTTCTTGGAATCTCTCTCAGCTATGTACAGTACAAGTGCATTCAATATTGCCATCGGTACAACCAACGAGTTTAGAAGAGAGACGGGACCCCTGTTGGCTACCAGAGTCACTTCAGACTTAAGGGCAAGTTCTGATACCCTACTATGAGTCATGGCGATTGTGTGGATTCTCTTCTTCCGTGCGTAGTCGAAAGATCTGAGGATGTCTTGAGAGCAGCGGAAGAAGCCTATCCCAAAGAGAACATCTCTGTCGTTCAAAAGGAGTAAGGTCTCATAAAAAGCCTTGCCACCGCCAATGACAGGTCTTGTGTCAATCTGCATTCTTCTGAATCTGAATTCAAGGAATTTACAGAGTGCCTCTGATACTCCCTGACCGGCAACAAATACCCTTTCTGCCTTTTCGATCAACTCTACCGCCCTGTAGAATTCGTCGGAAGATACCTTTGAGATACCGTCTTTCAGATTCTCGATTTCACTTGTAAGAAGTCTTTCGAATGTCGTCTCACCTGACTTGATTTTCTTTACTGTCGCCGACATCTTCTCTGCAGGAGTTAGTTTCTCTTTAATGAGAATCTGGCTGTGTTCTCTCAGCTCGCTGAAGTTGGAGTATCCCAGAGACTTCGCAAACCTTATCACGGTAGTCTCGCTCACTCCCAATCTTTCGCCAAGCTCTCTTGGGGAGACAAAGGCCGTGCTCTCCCAGTTTTCGAGAATGCTGTCGGCGATTAGCCTCTGGGATTTAGAGAGAGAAGGGTAGACCCCACGTACTCGATCAAGAAGCTTGATCTCTTTGCTCATATACTCTCACCATTTTCAAGACCCGAATAACAATCTCCTCTGCCATACACCAGAGAATCATAAACCAGTTTTGTCTTCTGAGTGTAATCCTTGCTTCTATCCAGCGCAAATCCTCGCCCAACAGCGGTGACAACCTCGTAACGCCCCAAATCCTCTCTGTACTTCCTAAGCAATTCAGTCGCGCTTCTTGGGGGGCTACTTCTTCCGTCAAGTATAAGGTGAATTAAAATATTCTTTGCTCCATTTGAACATGCTGCTTGGCAGACAGAAAGCAGCTCCTTTATGTTTCCGTGTGAACTGGCCTCTGAAAGTACCCCAATAACATGAACGGACGATTTGCAGCCCGTATTCTTTACAGCGTCTTTCAAGACCTCGTTGTTCTCCAGACCGTCTCTCATTTCTTTAGTCAGTCTCATCTCGTCCTGTTCTATTACTGTACCGGCGCCTATAGTGAGATGTCCCGTTTCAGAGTTTCCGCTTCTCCCCTTTGGAAGTCCAACTGCCTCTCCACTGGCACTCAGCGTCGTATGGGGAAAGCTATCCTTCAAGAAGTCGAGATTAGGTGTATCGGCAGCCTCTAGAGGATTAACTCTTGGATCTCTCTCCCCTTCGCCCCATCCGTCAAGAATAACAAGAACTACGCCACTGGAAGTGGGAATGTCTTTCAGCAGGCAGCTACCTGTCATTTCTTCTGGCCTGGCGACTCCCATAAGTGAGAGTACGGTAGGCGCTACGTCCGCAAGTGAACCCTCGTTTGCTATGACGCTTTCTTTGTTCAGTTGTCTGTTGACAACTATGAATGGCACCGGAGAAGACGTATGCGATACCGATGAAGATCCGTCCTCGTTTCTAGCTTTTTCCATAAGGCCGTGATCGGCTGTAACTATCAAAGTTCTGCCCAACGCCATCGCTTGTTTATAGAGTCTCCCCAGAGCTTTGTCGATTTCTGCCGCTGCCGTAATCTTCAATTGCATATCTGGAAGATGGCCAATTACATCTCCCGCGGGAAAATTCACGAGAATGAAATCGTACCTGTCCATTGCTTTTGCAAGGGAAGTACCCACCTGAGCGCTTTTCATCTCGGGATGACTGGAGAAATCTTGCCAGCTGGGTATTATCTCTGCAACCTGGCCTGGGAACAATCTGGACCTTCTTCCATTGAAGAAGAAGGTAACATGGGACTCTTTTTCTGTCTCTGTTGTCAGGAGCTGCTTGAAGCCTCTATCACTCAGAACCCTGCCCAGTGTAACGGAGGGCCTCACTGGTTCAATAATGGATTTGATTCTAGAAAATCTCTCGTGATACTCGACTAGAGGCACGAATCTAAGACTTCTGAAACGCGTAACGGGAAAAATACTGAATTGTTCGTCTACAAAGCTTTCCATAAGCTGGATTTCCCTCTCGCCTCTGCGGCAGCAGAAGAGAACGGTATCTTCTTCGGAGATTCTGCCTACTGCGCTTCCGCTTCTGCAGGCAACCAGGGGGCGGATCCAGTAATCGCTAATCTCATCAACTTCGTACTGTCTACGAATCGCTTCTTGAAGAGTCGCTAGTTTTTTGTTCGACATCACTTAGCATCTCCTTCCACTTAGAAGTAACAACCTTATCCTCACGAAGAACCTGCATTCCTTCTCCGGGAGCAAAGCCTTCGATTGTTACGGTGCCTTCGTAAATTTTCACGAGCTCCTCAAGAACCGGGAAGAAATCGTATTCCCCTCTAAGCAATGGAGTATGTACCTTTGCCGATGTAGCATTACTTATGTGGACATTGTATATCTTTCTAAGTTTTCGCATGTAGTTGATGATCATCCCATTTAAGGCCTCTCCATCCACGAGATTCTTGAAACAGGAAGCCGCATGTGCTATATCGAAAGTAGTTCCTATACAGTCGAAGTCAATGTATTCAAGAAGCGAGTTTAGGTTTTCGGGCTCAGTGACAATCTCCATTGGCTTCATTTCCATTACTTCAACCGCAATCTTCAGACCTAGATCTCTACCCTTCCTGGCGATCTTATGAAAACTCTCCAGATTTGCTTCGAAATAATCCTCGGGCCTATCTTTCGAAGAGGACATGTGTCCGGGATGAACTGTTACAACGTTAGCTTCAAGCTGCGCTGCAATCTCAAGAGCTTCTATGGTCTGCTGCAGAGATTCCCTTCGAATTCCGGGATTTGAAGAGGTAATATTTATATCCCTGCTTGGAGAGTGAAGCGTCCGCTTAAGGCCTAGGTTGTCCAGCGTTTTTCTTATTGAACGCAAATCTCCTTTTCCTTTCCAGAGATGTTCAACCCAGATCTCGACACCGGTTACCTTCTGATCAGAGAAAACTCTCAGAGCCTTCTTAATCGGGAAATCAATTAGAATGTTAGAACTGAAAAGGAAATCCATACACCCATCTCCAGGTGCAGCAAATGCTGCATCAAGAACTGATTTTCAGAGATAAATGAAGCTATTGCTTCGTCCTTAGAATACCATATGTGTTAGCGAAAAAAGAAACTCCAACGTGAGTGATTCCGTTATCATCCATCTTGATCTCTCATTAAGATTACTCTTTTGGGGAATCCAGCAAGCGTCCTGTTGAGGATGGTGCATAGTGATTTCCTTTCTCAATGTAGATGATCTATTGCCTCGAGCAATTCGATCTCTACGAGGCAGATTTGAAGCTAATCGTAAGAGTGATACTTCTTCTTTGGCTTCAACATGATGGTATAATTTCTTAGGTCACAATAGGAATCATGGAGGATTCAGGTTGAGATTGAAAAACGTTCTTCTTCACATAATTGGTGCGGTTTTGTTCGGATATGTGCTATTCACGTTCATCAATGTTTCGGCAAACGATCAAAGTACCATAAAAGGAAGAGTGGTCGAAATAATCAGCTTCGATGAAACTGGTGGCTACTCGGCTAAGGGTCTACAGACTCTCAGAGTTAAGGTGCTAACTGGGACCTATGCCGGAGAAGAAGTTGTGATCGAGAATCACTTCACAGATAATCCGGCGATGGATATCCGAGTTGAAAAGGGCGACACTGTTGTGCTGTACATAGATGATAGGGGTGAGGTAACCTTTCATATTACCGACTTCGTTAGGCAAAGATACGTCTTCGTGATTGTTCTGGTTTTCATTTGTCTGCTTCTTCTTATCGGGAGGATCTCTGGACTTAAGTCTTTCATTACTCTTACTCTCACGGGCTTGATAATAATCAAAGTGATGCTACCCTTGATTCTTAACGGGTTCAACCCCATTGGTGCTTCTTCACTGTCGGCGGCAATAATCACGATTCTTACCTTCGCAATCGTTGCTGGAGTGAACACAAAATCTATAGCAGCAATCTTCGGTACATTATGTGGTGTGCTTTCTGCAAGCCTAATAGCATATGTAACAGGTTCGCTGGCGAACCTTACCGGCCTAAGCAGCGATGAAGCAACAATGCTTGTCTACATACCCCAGAATATTGAATTCGATTTCATGGGCCTGCTCTTCGCAGGGATAATTATTGGAACGCTCGGTGCAGTTATGGATGTTGCCATGTCTATCTCTTCGGCATTGTACGAAATGAAATCCATTAACCCTGAAATCACAACTGGAAAACTCGTGAAATCGGGCTTCAATATTGGCAGGGACATAATGGGAACCATGACTAACACCCTTATTCTTGCTTATACCGGAAGTTCGATTTTCCTCATGCTCGTTTTTCTTGCATACGAGACGACAGTTATAAGGATAATCAACATGGATGTAATCGCAACAGAAATCATTAGAGCCATTTCCGGAAGTATTGGAATAATACTATCAATACCGGCTACTGTTCTCCTTTCGGCCTTTCTTCTTAATAAGTACGGAGGTAGAGATGGTTCAATGGCCGCGAAGCACTGATATTAGTGCTGATCGTGCTTCTTTCACAAATGAATGCTTCTGTCTTTTCAGAGAATGGTGAACCTTCAACTATCAAACGTTTTTTTCGCTCTTCTCACATCTGACCATTAACCACTAACCTCGTATTTCTCTTTTACAGCTAGTATCTTGGAACTTTTAACTACCTGTTTGCAAGCGATCAATGGATCCTTAGAACGAAGAACAGATACTCGCTCTGGAACGAACAACTTCTCCTCGGCGAACGGAGAACCGTTCTTCTTTCTCTTTCTTCTACCCTATCTGTTTTTCTTTTATCTGCAATATCCCTTTGGGGTAAATACGCTCTTCTTCGGGGACGGGGGACCGTCAATTGAGAATCAGTTTCTTTTGCTCTTTCTAACCTGCAACTGCCGACCACGGTACGCGGTTTTAACAAAACAAAAAGGAGAGTCAAAAAGACTCTCCTCTTGTATAACATCTGGGCG
>JAFGAP010000052.1 GCA_016933635.1 Kosmotogaceae bacterium | reverse complement strand
GTTAGGCAAGAAGTAGTTCAGAACCGTTGCAAATCGTGAAAATTTCTTCCCGTTTGGTCTGGCTACTGCCCTGGGAGTATCTGGAGTTTCAACACCGGCCAGCGTCGGCACGCGCAGTTTTAGAAGAACCTTGTATACAAGTTCTTTGAATTTTCCTTCACTTATTCTCGGTTCCATCCACCACGTGTTACCCAGAATACAGTCGTATCCAGACTGTCTGGCCTTCTCGTCATTTCCCATGACAAGCTCTTCGGCTATGATCGCAAATGAAGCGTCGCTTTCTTTAGCCTTTCGGATTATTCTAAGCTCTAACTCTCTCGGGAGGGCGTGGCCCATGTCAAGCCTTGCGCCATCGACTCCAAATTTACTGTTGTAGAAGGGCATAATATTTTCAATGCTTTCCCAGAGATCCTTCATGGGCTCTTTGCCAGGAAAGAAAGATGATTTCACTACATCAAAGAGTACATAAGGAGGCTGGTCCTCTGAAAGAAATCTCCGCGATTCCTCGGGATGATCTTTGTAAAGTCTCAGGAAGGTTATATCGTCCCATGTTGGCTGGTTATCGTTTATCCAATCGGAAAAGCCTGGAGGTGTTATTACTCCGAATTCGGAGACAAGTTCGTCAAGAAAGTTCTCGTTACCCTCATGGTGGGCGACGAAGTTTCTCCACTTTTCCGGATTGAGTTTCTCCGGCGAGTCTCTGAACATCGCTAGATGCTTTTTCACGTTCTCATTCGAATAGATGACAGGCAACGTCTCAACCCTTGCCTGATCGAAGCCTAGCCCCTCTATTCTGGGCGGCCTGTAATCTTTGAGATGAGATGCGTCTATCCAGTAGAACCATTCCGGATGCTTGAGTATTAGGGCCGAATCTCGAGAGGATGTCCTTGGGATGAAGTCGAGAACGACCCTCATTCCCATAATATGGGCCGCTTCGACAAATGCCTTGAATTCGCGTTCGACGTCCATATCTTCGAGCAGGACATCGTGGTAGCGTTCATCGATTGAGAAGAAATCTTTTACTGAGTAAGGCGAGCCCAGTTCTCCCTTCTTGAACTTGTCGCTATAACTCGTAACAGGGAGGAAGTAAAGAGTGTCAAAGCCCATTTTCGATAGATATGGCAGCATGTAAATCATCTTTAGGAAGGTTCCCGATTCCGAGTATTCCTGCGAATAGAGATCGGAAAAGAATTCCGGGTCGTGATGCGAATAGGCCGTGGTTGACCTGACGAATGACCCGTAAACGATTGCGGATTTGATCCAGAGATTGTCGCTCTCGTTTCTTATCCTGCCTAGCGACTTCGAATAGTCAACTCCCGATTCGGCTCTAGCGGCTATGCTTTCAATCATGCTTGAGCCGTATTCATATGGGTCCACAAATATGTATCGATCTCTAAGCTTCACGGTACCGGAGTACCCGTCAGGCAACCATTCCTTTGGAATGGAATAATCCATCTTCCCTTTCTTACTTTTCAGAAGCTCTAAGATCTCCTTGAGGATCACGATACCACCTCCAAAAAATAAGGGCGCAACCGCCCTCTGGCGGAGGCGGTGGGACTCGAACCCACAAGGGGCGTCAACCCCACCGATTTTCGAGACCGGCTCCTTAGCCAATTAGGATACGCCTCCGTTTTCGTAATTGATTATATCACGGGCGATAGTGCTGTCAATATGGTAAACTTGGGGGTCAGAGAGATCTCAATCAATTCAAAACTCTTTCTCGTTCGTAATATAAACGTTACTCAGACACTGTTCTGTCACTACCAATTATGATAGAATTTTGATCGCGAGTGGTTTTTCGTGCATGAAGCAGGTCTAAAATCCGAAAGGTACCTCGTTTCAGCACATTTCTATTGCATGAGGAGGTGGCTATTAGTGTACGCCATCATTGAGGCCTCGGGAAGACAGTATAGAGTCGAGGAAGGTATGACTCTCTTCACCGAAAGGCAGAATGGAAAGGAAAGCGGAGACGAGATTGTCTTCGACAGAGTTATACTCGTCCACAACGGAGAAGAAGCAACGGTAGGCAAGCCTTATGTGGACGGCGCAAAAGTTGTAGGCAAGGTTGTTTCTCACGGTAGAGACAAAAAGGTGCTTGTTGTCAAGTTTGGAGCCCGAAAGAACTTCGACAGAGTAAACGGTCACAGACAATGGTTCACGGAAGTCTCTATTGAGAAGATCGAGACGGGGGTGAAATGAGATGGCCCGGAAAAACGCTGGAAGGTCAAACGGTAGAGATAGTAATCCCAATTATCTTGGGGTTAAGAGAGGGGAATCTTCAGCCGTGAAGGCGGGATCCATAATTGTTAGACAGAGAGGAACAAAGATACACGCCGGTAAGAATGTTGGGCTCGGCAGAGATCATACCCTCTTTGCTCTTATTGATGGCAAAGTTCACTTCGAAGAGAAGAACAACCGCAAATACGCTAGTGTCTACAGCGAGTAAGCTGTTCGGTTAAGGAGGATTGCATCTATGAAGATTCAGAAGACACCTTTGTGCAGATGGGCAGTGACTCACTCAAAGGTGCAGACGAAAAGAAAGGGAGAAATCGAGAAAACACTCGGTTATCTGGTTGATCATAATGGCAACAAGATAGAGAAGAAATGGTACGTAGTCGATGCGACTGACGTTCCCTTGGGAAGACTTGCTGGACAGATTGCAATGGTTCTGATGGGAAAGAACAAGCCGTATTACACTCCTCATCTTGATACCGGAGATTTTGTCATAGTAGTTAATGCAGACAAGGTCAAGCTTACCGGCAAAAAACTCGACCAAAAGAAGTACTACAGATATTCGGGTTATCCGGGAGGCATAAAGGAAAGAACGGCGAGACAGATGATGGACAAGTTTCCGGATAGGGTTGTAAGACTTGCGGTGAAGAGAATGCTCCCCAAGAAGGCTCTTGGTGAAAAGATGCTTAAGAAGCTAAAGGTATATGCAGGTCCCGAGCATGAGCACGCCGCTCAGAAGCCCGAACTTATAGAACTGGTTAAATGAGGAGGTTGAAGAATGGCTGACTTTGTAGATTATTACGGAACAGGCAGAAGGAAGACCTCTGTAGCGAGAGTTCACCTGAGACCTGGTACCGGTAAACTCCTAATAAATGGAAAAGAGTACAAGGATCTTAAGGAATATCTTTCAAATGACGCATGGGTCAGAAGTGCGCTAAAACCCGCTGTAGTAACAAATACGATGGGAAGATTTGACATGCTGATCAGAGTAAACGGCGGAGGACTTGGCGGCCAGGCTGGCGCGATAAGTCTGGGAATTGCCAGAGCGCTTGTTAAATTCAATCCTGATCTCAAGAAGCTTCTACGACAGAACAGTCTCTTGACGAGAGACCCAAGAGAAGTCGAGAGAAAGAAATACGGCCTCAAGAAAGCAAGAAGAGCACCTCAGTTCTCCAAGCGTTAACACGTTTCGAAAAATACGGCCCGTACAGAGACGTATGGGCCTTTTTTTGCCGGTGGTGATTCAGTGTTCACCAAAGAGGAACTCGACGAGATAAAAAAGTCTATAAATATCGTCGATTTCATAGGGCGCTATGTGAACCTGCAGAAAGCCGGGAGCTCTTACAGGGGACTATGCCCATTTCACAACGACAACGACCCTTCATTTTATGTCCACCCTCAAAGGGGCTTCTTTCATTGCTTTGGCTGCGGTGAAAAAGGTGATGTGATTTCCTTCTACCAGAAGATCGAGAATTTGCCGTTCGCTGAAGCAGTTAAGAGACTTGCCGATTATGCAGGCATTCCTATTCAAGTCGATACGGCCGAATCCGAGTACGATAAATTCACGGCGATCATGTCTCGTCTAGCAGGAATTTACAATAGAGAACTAAAAGAGAAGAGCTCAGAGACTATGGAGTACCTTCTGGAAAAGCGAAAGATCTCGCAGAACACGATAGACGAATTTCAACTCGGTTATTCTCCGGATGAAAGAACTTTTCCCCAGTCACTACCGTCGAAATTGAGAGCCGACGAAAAGTCTCTTCTTCAACTGGGAGTTCTGGTGAGGAGAGGGACGACATATAGCGATAGATTTGCTGGCAGGCTTATGATTCCCATTGACAATGAATCGGGTAAAGTTGTTGGATTCGGCGGAAGAATCATGGATGCCGAAAAAGGGCCGAAATACATC
Organism: Kosmotogaceae bacterium; assembly: GCA_016933635.1. Taxonomy (GTDB): domain Bacteria; phylum Thermotogota; class Thermotogae; order Petrotogales; family Kosmotogaceae; genus Mesotoga. The sequence continues at coordinate 9,657 of JAFGAP010000052.1, read as the reverse complement.
AACTCATCCGAATCGAAGTACTTCCAGAAAAATAGACTCTTATTCAATCTTTCACGTGCCAGGGCGGCCATTAAGCAGTTGAACTACGCGGTGATCGCGGAAGGGTATTTTGATGTAATTTCCCTGTTCGAGGCAGGAATAACGAACTCGGTCGGCCTGCTCGGTACTGCACTGACGGAAAGGCATCTCAGAATTCTCGGAAATTATACGCGTAACCTCTTGTTCTTTCTAGATTCCGACGAAGCCGGTCAGTCAGCATCACTTAGGTCTATTGATATTGCCGAGAAGCTGGACTATGGAACGGCCGTTGTTTTTTCGAGAGATCAGAAGGATCCGGCAGATTTGTATGTTGCAGAAGGTCCAAAGGCAATAAAGGAGATCCTCTCGGTTGCGATTCCGGGGCCTGCTTTCAGAGTCGAGTTCTTTTCGAGAAAACTCGACCTGTCGACTCCCATGGGCCGAAAGCACCTTATAGAGCATCTGAAACCATATGTCATCTCCTTCAGAAACTCTGGCAACCTTGCCGCCGTTCAGTCAACGATAGCGACGCTTTCACAAAAGACAGGTTATTCTGAGAGAGAGCTTGAGAATGCGCTTCGAGGTGGAATGTCGAAGAGCTCCAGCGGGGAAATGAAAAGCGGTTTGGTTCTGAAACTCAAGGATCATGTCAGGATATATTTGCAGCATCCGAAGCTGAGGGCAACGGTTGTCAAACAGATAGAGTTGATGAATGAAAGTAGAGACTTGAAGGAGCTCCTGAAAGGAATGAAAAAGGGTCTGGAACTTGAGGAGTTACTTGATCTGGTGGACGAAGGTTTAGGCAGAGAGTTGATCGAACTGGCATCCATTTGCATCGATTATGACACCGCACAACGTGTCCTCCAGACAACCGGATTGTATGCCAACAAAAGACTTGTGGAAGAAGAGATGGCAGAAATTGACAGAAGACTGCCAAAAGTCAAGGATGAGGGGGCAAAAAAGGCTTTACTGATCAGGAGGATCGAGCTAAGAAGAATGCTCGAGAGAAAGATGAAGGGTGGCGATTAGTTTGGAAAAGCAAAAGAAAACAAAGTCAAGGACCAAGGTGATTGCGGAGAACATCAAATCTCTTGCCGAGAAGATAGCTGTTGACGAACCGGATGCAGATGAGACAGGCGATAATGGTGCTCCAATTACAAAGGAAGAGATAGACAAACGAATCAAGAAACTGCTTAGACAGGGAAAGAAGAAGGGATTCATTACATACGAAGATATTGACAGCGCTTTCCCGCCGGATTACGAGGGCTTTGACTCGACTCTGGTTGAATCGATATACGAGGAATTCGAAAAAAACAAGATAAATATCGTTGAAAAGGAACCAGTCGAAGAAGACGATGACATAGAAAGCGAAGGCAGCGAGGAGCTTGTTTCGATACTTGAAACGACTCCCGAGATGTACGACAACATATCATTAAAAGACCCTATAAAGATGTATCTGAAGGAGATCGGCAAGATCTCTCTTCTCACCCCAAGCAGGGAAAGGGAGCTTGCCCGTCGAGCACAGAAGGGAGAGCCCAAGGCTAAGGAAGAGTTGATCACTGCTAATCTGAGACTGGTAGTCTCCATTGCAAAGAGGTATATCGGACGCGGTTTGACCTTCCTCGACCTCATTCAAGAGGGAAACATCGGGCTTATTAAGGCCGTAGAGAAGTTCGATTGGAAAAAGGGATACAAGTTCAGCACTTACGCCACTTGGTGGATCAGGCAGGCTATAACAAGAGCTATTGCTGACCAGGCTAGGACTATAAGAGTTCCCGTCCACATGGTTGAAACAATAAACAAGCTCAACAAAGTCATACGGGAGCACTTGCAGGACTACGGTGAATATCCAACGATCGAGGAACTTGGAAAGCTTACCGGGAAGACACCGGAAAAGATCGAGGAGATTCTTGCCGCTTCGAAGGAGACTGTCTCGCTCGAGTCACCAATCAGCGGCGACGAAGAATCGACTATGGGCGACTTCATCCACGACGACTCCATGGAGCAGCCTGAGGAAGCAGCTATGAAGATGCTTCTGAGAGAGCAGATCGATCAGATTCTCGATACTCTATCGCCGAGAGAGGCGATGGTGCTCAAGATGAGGTATGGACTTCTGGACGGAAAGACAAAGACTCTCGAAGAAGTCGGTCAGTTTTTTAACGTAACGAGAGAGAGAATTCGCCAGATCGAAGTAAAGGCTCTCAGGAAGCTCAGACATCCATCTAGAAGCAAGCAGCTCAAGGCTCTCCTGGGTATGTTGAACACATCCAAACGTGACTGATTTAGCCATTTAATTACAGGCTCTTAATTATTGCATCATTTCAGAGCAAAGAGTCTGTGTTTATAATTGGACACACGGACGAAGGGACGTGAAAACTTGGCCGAAAAGAAGAGAGCAAGACCAGTTGAAACAAGTCCCAGGATTCTTTCTCAAATTGAGTTATTGAAGAAAGCCAAGAGTGGCGATTTACTCGCCAACAGGGAAATATTTAGTCGCTTAAATGATAAGAACGACAAAGAGGAGCAGTCTCGTGATTGAGACTGCTCTTTCACTGAAAGGTTTCACTCTACTCGTCGAAGGAAGGAAGATGCTCGACGACATCACCCTTGATGTGCCGAAGGGGAGTATCGCTCTCCTTCAAGGAGCAAGAGGGTCGGGTAAATCGGCTCTTCTCAGAAGTTTCATTCACTTGAATGAAGAGCTGTTTGACAGAGTTAGCTATACAGGATCGATCAAACTCTTCGACAACGATATTGACTCTCTTGAAAGAAAGAGCGTAAGGAAGAGAGTTGCTTACGTTGACACGACCTTTCTCGAAGCAATGTCTAATTTCACTCTAATAGAATTCTTTAGGTTCTTGAAAGGCAAGCGATTTGAATTCGAAGACTTCGCGGAAAGCGAACTGGATCTCTTCCATGAATTAGATCTCCTGGATCTGCTTTCATTCAAGGCAGAAACTTCTCTGAAGACAATTCCTCTTTTCAAGAGACTCTCACTGCTCGTATTCTCAACCCTCATTCGAAATCCCGAGGTAATAATTCTCGACAACATTTTGGACCACCTTGATGACGATGCCTGTACTGAGGTGAAAAACGTTCTTCTGGATACAAGGAACGATGTCACGATGATAATCTCTTCAAGGTTTGTTTTGAGGCTTCTAGACATTTCCGATTTGTTGATTGTTCTTAAAAATGGTAAAATTTCATATGTCGGAAGTCCCGAGGTTTTCGTTTTGAACAACCGATAATTTCTCCCCATCGGAGGTGAACCGTGAACGTTCTAACCGTTACGCTTAACCCTGCTCTCGACAGGGAGATAGTTGTTGAGAATTTCAAGATTAACGAATTCCACAGGGTGAAGAATCCTAGCTACTCAGTAATGGACCCTGGTGGTAAGGGCATAAACGTATCGGTTATTCTCTCCGGTCTAGGAGTTCGGAACGTCGCCATGGGATTTCTCGGTGGATATATTGGAAAGGTCGTAGAAGAAAGAATGCGTTTGATCAGCGATCTGATCACAACAGGTTTCGTCCATGTCGAAGAAGAGACGAGGGAAAACATAGCAATCGTCGATCCGCTTGGCGAAACTATAACCGAGATCAACTCATCCGGACCGTTGATCAAGCCAGATGATTTGAGAATGTTCATTCGAAGATTCGAAGTCGCTCTTTCAAGGGTGAAGCATGTCGTAGTCTCGGGCAGCATTCCGAGAGGCGTGGACAACGAGATCTGCAAAACTCTTTGCAGGAAAGTTACTGATTCGGGCAAGATTTCCTTTGCAGAAGGAATCGGGCCGGCCTTTGAAATGGCAGTGGAAGCCGGAGTTATCACCGTTGCCAGACCGGACTTGAGAAGTAGAAAACTGATATTCGGAGAGACAATGGTAGAACTCGAAGACTATGTCAGGGCTGCGAAGAAGATTATAGAAAGCGGTTCCCGGTTGGCAATACTCTCCTATGCAATCGAGGGTGACGTCATTGCCACGAGAGACGGAATATGGTTGTTCAAAACCAAGGGTCACATAGACAGGTCTCACCTTCTTGGAACTGGTGATGCCTTCATGGCAGGAGTGGTTCATTCAATGATCGAAAATGAAAACGATTGCTTCCTGGCGGCAAAGAGGGGAATGGCTGCGGCCGTTGCGGAAGCTGAATACATAAGTAAGGAACTTATCTCACTTGAGGATATCGAGGAGCATCTTGATTCATTCGATATCCGAGAGCTGGAGTGATCTAGATGAAAGTCAAAGAAGCTATGATAAGAGACGTATCGGCAATCTTCGAAGATGAGACGATCGAGGATTTCATTGTATTCTGCTTAAGACAGAATAAATCAGGGCTGCCGGTTGTAGATGAGGAGTACAAGGTTGTGGGATTCTTGAGTGAAAGCGACGTTATAAAAAGCGCTCTCCCAAGCTACTTCAGCCTTCTTCAATCTGCATCGTTCATTCCGGATACCCAGCAGTTCGTTATCCGGCTTGGTAAGATAAAGGATGATCACGTTTCTCAACACATGGTCAAACCTCCAGTTCTCATAAAGCCCGACGATACGGTCATATACGCGGCAGATCTTCTGATAAAGAACGGACTGAAAATCATGCCCGTAGTAGATGATGAAGGAAAGCTAATGGGAATAGTAAACAGGATCTATCTTATTCACGTAGCAACTCAAGGCAAGATCAATAGATGAAACAAAAGGTTTCAATCTATACGTTCGGCTGCAAGATGAACCAGTACGAATCCCAGGCAATGGCCGAAATGCTAGGCGATTACGAAGTGGGTTTTTCTCAGGACAAGGCAGATCTCTTCATTGTAAATTCGTGTACAGTAACCTCCGAAGCGGAACGAAAACTCAGACAGCTTTTCAGGAGGTTGAAGGGACTTAACCCTAACTCAAAAATCATAATAACCGGTTGTTACTCCCAGCTTTCTCCTAATGAGTTGAGAGAACTTGGGGCAGATGAAGTGATCGGAGTCAAAGAAAAAAAGGCAATTCACAAGTATGTATCCCGACAGCTGAATCGCCCAGACGGAGCTGCACCAAGTGAATTTCTAACCGTTACTTCAAGCATTGAAGGACGAACGAGGGCATTCCTTGGGATTGAGGACGGCTGTCTGAATCGCTGTTCTTATTGCAGGGTTAGGCTCGCAAGGGGTAGCAAGATTATAAGTAAACCAATCGATCTCGTGAAAAAGGAGTTTGATGGATTGGTTAGCAGAGGTTACAGAGAGATCGTTCTGACCGGAATCAACATAGGATACTATGGGTTCGATCTCGATTCATCGCTTGTGAAACTGCTCAATGAGCTTAATAAACTCGAAGGACAATGGAGAATCCGGCTAGGTTCCCTGGACCCTGATAGAGTGGATGGTGAGCTCCTGCAGCTAATCACTACTTCTCCGAGGATGGCGAGACACCTGCATCTCTCGCTTCAAAGCGGTTCAGATAGAGTACTGAGAGCGATGAGACGAAAGTACACTATAAATGAATATCTAAGAGCAGTAGATAGGGCCAGATCAGTCGATTCTAGATTTGCTTTTACCACAGATCTTATAACTGGATTTCCAGGCGAAAGCGACTCAGATCAAAAAGAGAGTCTGAAAGTCATTGAACAGGTTGAGTTCTTGAAGGTTCATGTCTTCCGCTTTTCGAGAAGGCAGGGAACGGAAGCGGCGGAGATGAAGGACCAGATAGATTCAGGCACAAAGAAAGCTAGATCGCACGAGCTTATCGAGGCGGGAAAAAGATCAAGAGAAAAGTACCTTGATCGTCAAATCGGGAAGAAGTCCAGTGTCTTGATTGAAAGGATAGGCCCTACAGAAAGCAGTGGATTCGACGAGTTCTACGTGCCTCACACAATTGAAGGTGCGAAAGAAGGCTTTGTGAATGCAACGATAATTTCTATTGAGAGTCAGAAGGAGGGTTCCGATGCTGAACTATATTGCCGATCAGTGGTGCGATGAAGACTCTTCGCTCGTAAGCGTTCTCTTTCCAGGCGTTATGAATAGCGAGTCGGTCTATGAAGTAGTTCGAACGTACAACGGATTGCCTTTTGCATTCAGAAAGCATTTTGAAAGGCTTAAGCAATCTGCGGCTCTAATGGGACTTGAAGTTCCGTTCAGCTGTCAGGAACTCAATTCAATAATTCTGGAGGGGCTGGAGAAAAACAAGGGATTTCAGACCCAGGATTTCAGAATTCGAATCTCGCTTATGAATGATGGAGCGAGAAGTAGGCCAGCTATTATTTTCAGTGAACTTCCTTCACCCTCCAAAGACATCTACGAGCTGGGAGTAAAGATTTCGATCTCACCTTTTCTGAAGCCCTCCGCCGACATAGTCAATCCACAACTGAAAATGCCCGGTTCAAGCTGGATTGTCAGGACAAGAAAGGTTCTCGGAGACAATTACGACATGATAATTTTGAATGAGAAGGGCAACGTCTGCGAAGGCTCCTTTTCAAATGTTTTCCTCGTGATGGACGGTTCAGTCGTTACACCAGATATTAGATCAGGTGTTCTTCCTGGAATAACCCGGGACAACGTAATCGGACTATGCGAATCGCTTGAGATTTCAGTCGAGAAGCGACCTGTTCCCGCGTGGGAACTGTTTTGTGCCGACGAGATCTTCATAACTCACACTAGCGTCGGGATCGTTCCAATACGGAGACTTGAAGATAAAGTTCTTATTGAGGACTTCACCGACGGTATGACTAGACTGCTGCTGGACAATTTTGAAGGATATATAATGACTGAGGACAGTAACTGGAGCGGATTGGATGAAGTGGAACCATCGGACTATAGGTCAGATATTTAACGATCTTGCGAAGAGCTCAGGCCTGTTCAGAAAGATACGGGTTTTTGAGTTAAACAAAGATTGGGAAGAGATCGTTGGAGAACCTATCGCAAATCATTCGTCGATCGTCGATTTTTCGGAAGGAACGCTGATAATTGGAGTCGACGACGGCATGTGGCTTAATGAGATGAAACTACGAGAGAAGATCCTTCTGGAAAGGATGAACTCTTCACTTGGAGTAGAAGCAATCAAGAGAATTAGATTTAGAATTGGACGATAGACCTGGAGGTGTTAAATGTCTGATTTATACAACGCACAAAACATAAAGATTCTGAGGGGACTGGATCCCGTCAGAAAACGACCCGGCATGTACATTGGGTCGACAGGAAAATCGGGTCTTCACCATCTTGTTTACGAGATCGTCGACAACAGTATCGACGAAGCGATGGGGGGATTCTGCGATACCATCAATATCGTAATTACGGAGGATGGCTCTGTAATGGTTACTGACAACGGGCGTGGAATTCCGATAGACATCCATCCCGATACTGGGACAAGCGCGCTAGAAGTTGTTATGACGACGCTTCACGCGGGAGGTAAATTCTCCAAGGACTCATACAAGATCAGTGGAGGGCTTCACGGTGTGGGCGCTTCCGTTGTAAATGCCCTGTCTGAGTGGATGATAGTAGAGGTAATGGTCGATGGGAAGATATACAGACAGAAATACGAAAGAGGCAAGGCCCTTGCACCAGTTGAAGTCGTTGGAGAAACGCAAGAAAAGGGGACTATTACGACCTTCAAACCCGATCCACTTGTTTTTGCCGTCACAGACTTCGACTTCGATATTCTAGAGGCGAGGTTCAAAGAACTTGCCTACCTCAACGGCGGAATCAGGATCTCCTTTGAAGACAGGAGAATCGAAGAAAAGAGGAGCTATCACTTCGAAGGCGGAATAGTAGAGTTCGTGAAGGCCCTAACCAAGAACAAGAAGTCCATCCATAAAGATCCGATCTATCTAGAAGGCACATACAACGATGTCAAGATACAGCTTGCAATGCAGTACACATCTTCCTACGACGAAGATATTCTTACTTTTGTGAACAACATAAAGACCATAGAGGGCGGAACTCATTTGACTGGTTTCAAGACAGTTCTAACGAAGACAATGAATGATCTTGGCAGAAAGCACAACATACTGAAAGACAAGGATCAGAACCTGCAAGGCGAAGATCTTCGAGAAGGGTTGTCGGCAATCCTGAGCGTTTTTGTCAAGGAGCCGCAGTTTGAGGGCCAAACAAAGGCAAAGCTCGGAAACGACGAGGCTTTCGAAGCAGTAATGAAGGTTGTCAAGGAGAAGCTTGAAGAGCACTTCGATTACAATCAAAAGGATCTAAAGGCGATCCTCAGTAAAGCTCTCGAAGCTTCCAGGGCAAGGCTTGCTGCCAAAAAGGCTAGAGAAATGATCCGCAGAAAGAACGCGCTCGAAAACACAACCCTGCCAGGCAAGCTAGCCGATTGTATCTCCGGGAACCTCGACGAGACGGAGATCTTTATAGTTGAAGGCGACTCTGCTGGCGGTTCGGCAAAGATGGCGCGTTCTAGAGACACGCAAGCAATACTTCCTCTCCGAGGAAAGATATTGAACGTCGAAAAGGCCGGTCTGGACAGAATGTTGAAAAGCGAAACGATAAGCAACATCATAGTTGCTCTTGGAACCGGCATGGGAGAGGATTTCGAGATCAAGAATCTGAGATATGGGAGGATAATTATCATGACAGACGCCGACGTCGACGGCGCCCACATCACTACACTACTCTTGACTCTCTTCTATCGTTACATGACTCCACTAATAACGGGGGGAAAGGTATATATTGCTCAAGCTCCGCTGTATAAGATCGACTTAAACAGACAGAAGCACTACTTCTATAGCGACGAGGAGTTGACGGCTTTTCTTAAGGAGCATTCAGATAGAAAACTGAATTATTCAAGGTTCAAGGGACTCGGCGAGATGAATCCCGAGCAATTATGGGAAACAACAATGAATCCAAATGACAGAAAACTTGTCAAGATAACGATAGAAGATGCGCAGGAAGCAGATCGAGTATTCACGATTCTAATGGGTAGCGAGGTGGAGGAAAGAAGGTCGTTCATCCAACGGCATGCATTGAGTATTTCCAATCTTGACGTATGAGTCTTTCAGTGAGAGCTGGGATTTGCATGGTGATTCTCTTTGCCATGTGGATGTTGTGCATAGCGAACTTTGTGCTGGAGTCGTTTTTCACGGCACCCATAGAGCAGTTGACCAGGATTGTTAATAAGGACGAGATTCTCGTTGAATTTCCGCTGGCCTTTAGAAGAGCCTGGAAAACTGATATAATTTACCCACCGGGAAGTGTTGATGTTTCCGGCGGTAGGGTTTATTTGAAGCCTGGTAAGTATGTCGTCAGTTACGAGGGCAAATACTACTGGGTTTCAGAGGATTTTGTTATAGTAGATTATGCCCATCTTTCTGAAATTCTAAGCTATCCAGTTATGGGTGGAATACAGTTCATTTTGACGGATGGAGTTTATGTACCAAGCGAAAGAGACATAGATATTTTTGCCGGAGCGGTAGAGGGCATTCTTGCTGACAGAAGAGTTCTTGCACTGGTATCGTACTTTGATTTCGAGAACAACGTGTTGCTTCTCAGGAGAGGAATCAGAGTTAAGGTGCTTGATTGGGAGAGTTTGGAGACAAACAAAGAGCTCCTTCTTCAGTTGGAAAACGCCTCCGACAGAAGCGAATATATTTTCTTGAGTGATGGTAAACTGTTGAGAGCGAGGTGACATTGATGGCCAGGGGGAAGG
>JAFGAP010000051.1 GCA_016933635.1 Kosmotogaceae bacterium | reverse complement strand
TCCTCTTCATTGCTCAACGATAAGAACTGATGTCCAGAATCTCAATTGTGGGAGCTTCACTAAAACGTGATCGCCTTCCGGGTGAGCTTCTAGTCGTATCTGTCTTAGGAAACCATCGGGCGAGCAGAAGTATATTGCCGCTCCTCCGGAAACCCATGCTCTTGGAATGTTCAAACTCAAATTTTCCAGGAACTTTGGTCTTCTCTGTCTTCTTCTCCAGAGATCGGAGCGTATGTCAGTGAGATTCACTAGATTTATCATTATGCCAGCGTCGGATTTCTTCGCAGTAAGCCACACTGAATTAGCTTGAGGTGTACTGCTGCAAGTCGTTCCAACAGTTAGTTCTTCACCATCAATGAAGTCCCCTTCAATAAAGTCTTCGTATCTTGCCTGAAAGTCGTAATAGTCTCTCAGCGTATTCAGAAGGGATTCCGTTGCAACATCTGCCCCGGGAAAATACGGACCCGAAAGAATTCTCATGAACTCCCCTACTTCAAGCCTTCTTCCTCCGCTGATTGCGATTAATGAATCTGCAAGAAGAATCGAGTTTTCAGCTGCTCCTTTTATATATGCTGCGAGTATCACATGTTTGCCCCCGCTTCGTTTTCTCGCGTCAACTATCATCGCATGGAGGTCAGCATAAGTGTTGCACGATTCCCATGGTTCAATATACACTACATCTAGATTTGCTCTATCCTGTATCTCCTTGGGCCAGTTGTTCACGTAGTTGAAGAATACGGCCTTAGAGTCAACTTTGCCCCTTAGAGAGTCGAAGAATTCCATGAAGGCCAATGAAGTCTTATAAGGCTTGTAGTGTTCTCCTTCCAGCGTGAAGGACTCGTTGTCTTTCGGATAGCCATATTGATCCAGATGGATTCCGTCGAAACCCAGATCTATGGTCTTGGCGCACTCTTCAAGCAAAAAGGCCGTCCAGCCGGAAGATGCTCTGTTATCAGCGAGCAGAATCCTTTCGTAGAAACTTACAGCGTTCCATTCATCGCCCTTCTTTTCATAAAGCAACCAGTCAGGATTCATTTCGCCGAGCTCCCTCGTTACAGCGTAGAGCGCAACATATGCCATGGAAAATATGTTCCTCCTATGTCCGGCATCTATTAAGTCTCTTATAACATCTGTAGAGATCTCTCTAACTCTTTGCCATGCGTCCTTATATACTGTCCCCTCTTCATAGACGAGCTTTCCGTAATCGTACATCCAGTCGTAGTATTGCAGGCCGTTGATGTGGTATTGGGCCAGATAATCCATGTTCACTTCTATGTCAATTCTATCGGAATAGAATTCCGTGAGAAAACCGTATCTTGGCGATTCAAGCCAGTTATCAAGGATCGAGAACCCCCTGCTTATAGTCAAATTATTGTCGAAGGTCACGTCTAGGCCATACCCTCCCTTTTCATAGGGAAGAGAAATCTCGATCACAGGATTTTCATGAGAAACGCTGCCCGAAAGAGAAACACATTGCACAAGATTTCTCGACACGCTGACTGTGTAATCCATTGGTCGATCCATGCCTTTCACCTGCAGAATGAGCAACTCTCCAGGCTCGTAGAAAGCTTTATTGAAATTGACATCCATTTCCGCACCTCCCAAAAAGGTCGAAAGTACAGCAACGACCAAGAGTAACAGCTTGGCTTTCATGATTTTCTTGAAAGCTCCTTTGAAAGACTTATATAGCCTGCGTGCGACCAAAGCAAAGGACAGGCGATATTTCCCCACCTTTCAACCCATGGTCTGTACATTTCTTCATCCAGAAGATGCTCCGGGACTTGTTCAGGCAATTCCCCGTTCTGGTTTGCATTGCTTTCAATCCAGCTCATGACCGCCCTCGCTTTTTCAATTTGGCCCGTGCCCGCATACCACTGGGCAAGGTAGGCCGATAGAAGAATCCAGCTCCCTCCTCCGTAGTATGTATCTTGAATATACCGTTTTGCGCCCCCATCAAACACAAGTGTTCGCTCGATCTCCTCAACAGTGTTGATTACTAAAGGATTTTCGTTATCGAATAGGCCGAAAGGGGCGGATGCCCAACAGAGGCTGCTATCTACTCCAGAATTTGAAGTTGATTTCACAAACCTCCCATTTGCGGTGAGCCTTCTGAGAATGAAATCAACTACCTCCCTCCAGACTGTTTTTATTCCCAACACAGTTTCTGAAGCTTTCAAGCCGGCAGCTATTGAAAGGAGCGTGGATGTATGAATGGCTTCTTCCGATTCTTCCCAGACATCGAAACAGGGAATCTTCCACACCTTCTCTAAATAGTGCGTTATGAGTTCAATAGAATCGCGGTGTTCTTCGATGAACTCTCTATCGGGACACCTTGCCAGCGCCCACAAAAAAGTGCCGTATCCGTCGCTCTGTGCGTTAGGCCACTCGTCAAGGGTGAGCCTCCCGTCGAGAAGATAACGCGTAGGCAGCAGCTCTTCTTGAGTAATCTCTTCTCTTCTATCTACTATCTTAGAAATTCTCTCTTCTTGCGAAGATATTACTCTCATCCCCCAATCGAAGAAGGACTTTGCGGACTTATTTTCTCCTACTAGATTCATCGCGTCGGCAATGAAGGATCCGTCCCTAAACCAGCAGTATAAATACTGTGAGAAGCTAGGCGAGGCAATGTACGAACCGTAGGTTGTCTGGTATTTCTTTATTGTATTTATGGATTGTTCAAGCAGATTCATCCGGGTCCTCCTCACATTCTTCAAGACTAGAATCATACTAATTTCCAGTTGCCTGAGTCGTTTCACCCCAGAGATATCGTTTCTAGGAAGAGACTGAAGAGTCTAACGTCGCTCATAACTTGAGTCCTCCTTCGGCTACCGTTTTCACAAAGTATTTTTGGAAGACGACATAAATGACTAGTACGGGAAGGATTGCAATCATCGTACCTGCGAATAATAAATGCCACTGAACGCTATGCTGAGCTCTAAATCCAAGAATGCCGATTGGCAACGTCCACTGGCTCCTTTCTCTTAGAATGAGTGAAGGCCAGAAATAGTCGTCCCAGACTCCCATGAAAGATAGAATAACCAGTGTTGCCAGGGCTGGCCTGGCCATAGGCATTGCCACCTTCCAGAAAGTCTTGAACGCATTGCATCCATCCAGTTCGGCGGCCTCCTCCAGTTCAACTGGAATCCCTTCAAAGAAACCTCTCAAAAAGAACGCATTGAAGGCAACGCTTCCTATACCGCTTGTCAGCATAATTGTAAGTGGATTGTCCATTAGAAACTTTACTCTTCTTACCATGTCGAACTGGGGTATAGTGAGCAGAAGCCCCGGAACTGCCAGAGTTGCTATCAGAATAGAAAACCATAGCTCCTTTCCGGGAAATTTGAACCGCGCGAAACCATACGCAGTGAGAGAAGAGAGAAATACATTCAACAATACCGCCGGTACGGTTATTTTCACGCTGTTCCAGAAGTAGAGTTTGAAGTCTGCCTCTATCCACACTGAAACGTAGTTTTTCAGCGTGGCGGGATCGGGAACGAGTTGAGGCGGTATAGTAAATATGTATGCCGATTCTTTGAGCGAAGTGATGATCATGTAGTAGAAGGGGAAACACATTATAACTGCGCCTAGAATCAGCGAATTGTAGATTATGATGCTCGTGATTATCTTCTTCAAGTGACTCACCTCAATAGGGTTCCCTTTTCAGGAATCTGCGCTGCAACTGCGATATTGTGAAGACCATTAGGAAGAAGACAACGGCTATAGCCGCCCCATAACCGAAGTGGAAGTATTCGAATGCCTCTTTGAACATGTATGTGTTAAGAACATGAGTAGAGTTGCGTGGACCTCCCCCGGTCATAATGAAGACAGAGAGGAAGACGTTGAAGCCGCCAATGGTTAGCATAACTAGTTGAAATACGAACGTTGGACGGAGAAGGGGAGCCGTGACTTTGGTGAAAAGTTTCCAGCTGTTCGCTCCGTCTATCCTGGCAGCTTCATAGAGCTGTTTTGGAATGCTCTGCAGGCCGGCGAGAAAGATTAGCATCGTCCAACCAATACCCTTCCAGATTCCAAGAACATAGATAGGTATCATGGCCGTGGAGGTCTGTGCTAGCCATTTTATATCTGTCTTGATAAGATGAAAAACATCTTTGAGGATGAAGTTCACAATACCTCCGCGGGTCGCAAATAGATACTGGAAAAGGACCGATACGACTACCCAAGAGGTTATGACAGGAAGGTAGAATAAAAGCCTGAAGAGCGTCTGTCCCTTCATTCCTTTATTTAGAAGCAAAGCAACAAGCAGTCCAAGAACCATCTGAAAAGGAACAGTTATTATGGCGTACTTGATTGTGTTTACTAGAGCTACGTAGAACTGTGAATCCTGAAAAAGCTCTATGTAGTTCTCCAGCCCGATGAAGTCGTTGGGAATCTTTGGATTCAAGTTCCACTTGAAAAGGCTCATATAGAAGCCATTAAGAATCGGATAGATTGTCCAGACCAGATAAGCCATCATGCCGGGAAGCACAAATAGAAAACCGGCAAACTTCCTTCTCGTCGTTCTCTTCAAACCTCTTCACCTCTAACAGAACACGGAGAGGCCCAGAAAAGCCTCTCCGTACCCGGAAAAGATCACTTATTCGTACTCGGCTATTACCTCTTCGATCTGCTCTGCGGCGTAGTCCAGCGATTCTTTCACGTCGTAATCTGCAACTATTACATCTTGCCAGGCTTGGTCCATTATGTCGTTGATCTGATTCCAGCCAGGATGTGGAGATCTTGCAACGGCCGTTTTCAGCTGCTGCATGAAAACCTGAAAGTAGGGATGTTCTATTATTGCCTTATCCTCAACGAGCGAATTCAAGACGGGCATTTGACTGACTTCCACAAAAGCCTTCTGCACTTCGTAAGAGGTCATGTACTTAACGAATTCCCAAGAAGCCTCTTTATGTTCTGAAGTCTCGGTAATGACGATATTCTCGCCCCCAACAACGGATCTCGATCCTCCGGCTCCCGCAGGGAAGATTACAGCGTTTATCTCGGCGTCAGGATACTGTCCTTTGATTATTGGCCATGCCCAAGGTCCTGCAAGAATCATGGCGTATATATCCTCAGCATAACCTTCGAAAGTGCCAATTCCGCCGCCTCCAACTATAGTGTCGGCTATGCAGCCAGCGTCACGGAGATCTTTGAAAGTCTGGAGCGCCTGGATGCTTCCTTCAGAATTAACGAAGCCTTCTGCCTTCTGGTTTGTCTGATCCAGTATGTACCCACCAAAACTGTAAATCCAGGGGATCGAATTCCACGGACCGAGACCGCTGTCAGCGTAGCCCCATTGATCTATCTGACCATCGCCGTCCTTGTCTTTGGTGAGCAGTTTTGCGAACTCGACGAACTCTTCCATTGTTTTTGGGCCTTCACTCAGTCCGACTTCTTCGAAGAGTTTCTTGTTCCATAATAGTACTTGAGTGTTGGTGTCCAGAGGAAGTCCGTAATAGTGTCCATTCCACTCGCAGGTTGAAAGGGGACCGGGAAGAAAACTGTCCTCGATCTCGGCAAATTCCTCTGCGAATACTACATCGACAGGCACTAGCATTTCTATGTCTGCAAACTGCGGAACCCAGATTATGTCCATTCTGATTACATCTCCAAGCGCCCCCGCTGCTGTACCAACAATCAAACGCTGTCTCATGTCATCATAGTTAACCTGAGTCTCCTTAACTTTGATTTCTGGAAACGACTTCTCAAATTCCGGAATTATCTTCTCGGTAAGAAGATTGTACTCTCCGGAATTAGTGCTGTAGGAATGCCAGAAAGTAATCTCTTCTACTGCAAGCGCCATACCTGCAATGAGAATAACTAGAACTACAAGCAACAGCTTTTTCATTCTAAAACCTCCCCAGTAAGTGATGTGGAAACCGTGAACAATGTATCCTCAATGACTCTGTATACTGCTCCCAATACCCATGCCAGTTCACCCATTTCGTCAATATCAAATGTAACTCCCTGTACTATTCTTCCAAAGGAGTTCACTTTACATATTTCAATTGATTCCTTTAGATAATGATCTTTGAATTCCAGAGCCTCTCCGCCGATCAATATGTACTCTGGAGCGAATATATTTACTACATTCTTCAAAGCAATACCGATTATCTCAGAGTAATTTCTGAAGGCTTCGTCCATCGACCCTTCAATACGAAGAGCCTCTCTTATGAATTCAAGTTCTGACGACTCAGTTCTCTTCATTTCTTCGTACAGCCTTTGTACCTCACGAGTCTTCGAAAACTTCCAGATATCATTCGCCAAAGCCTCAAATGATGCCTCGGCCTCAAGACAACCCCTGCTTCCACAGGTACACTTTCGGCCGTCCTTTACTACCGTCATATGCCCGATCTCTCCTGTCCCTCCTCTAGAGGAATAGAGGTTGCCCTCCAGAAAGATTGCCCCGCCGACGCCAGAGCCAAGAGTAATGAAAACTGCATTTCTGTAATTACGAGCTTTTCCCTTCCACATCTGAGCAAGGGAAAACGAATCCACATCGTTCATGACATAGGTCTTTGCTCCCACTCTTTGTTCAATAAGCTGTCTGATCGGAACATCTTCCCACTCCAGCAGAAAGGAATTTCTCACAATTCCGGCAACCGGATCAACGACTCCTGAAACGGCCAAGCCAATTCCCAGCAACCTATCGGCAGGCATAGCCAGCGATCTTCTCATTCTATCTAGGCTGCCAGCCACAAGCTCAACAACTTTCTCCGGCCGTATTTGAGGTTCTGTCTGTTCAATACCCGAAAGGAGGAGTTTTCCGTTGAGATCCGTAATCACAAGGTTTATGTAACCAAGACCGATTTTGACACCAAATACAATTTTGAATGAGGGATTGATCGAAAGCAGAATCGGTTTCCTTCCACCGGTTGAGATCTCAGAACCGACTTCACTTACGATGCCCGCGTCCATCTGCTCGCTAACAATCTTGCTTACAGTAGCGGCAGAAAGTCCGGTGGTCTTAGCGAGAGAGGCACGGGAAATTTCGCCGTTTTCGAAGATCTTTCTTAGAATGACTCTGAAATTTATGTCCTTCATTAGTTCTTTGCTAGCCTTCTTCTTCATTTGCGCACCCACTATTAGTGTGTATGGATTTCTCTTCAATCTTACTTTCTTCAGTGAATAAACTAAGTTTATTATACT
>JAFGAP010000050.1 GCA_016933635.1 Kosmotogaceae bacterium | reverse complement strand
TGTAATGGACCCCAAAAACTGGACAACAAGCTAAGTCGGAATTAGACTGAAGAAAGAGGTCCAAAAACATGGTCACACGAAGGAAATTTACACCAGAGTACAAAGCCCAAATCGTACTGGAGATTCTAACTGAAGGGAAGAGTCTTTCAGCTGCCAGTCGAGAACATGGGATTAAGGATTCCGTACTATCACGATGGAAGCAAGAATTTATTGAACGGTCCCCCATGGTGTTTGAGAACCAAGCCAGCAGCAATAACTGCGAAGAACAAATTGCGGATCTCGAGCGCATGGTAGGCCGATTGGCGACGGAATTGGAAATGCAAAAAAAAGTTACGAACTTCTTGAAGTGACGGTAGCAGAAAAGCGAAAGGTCGTTGCAATGTTACATCAAGAAGGCTATACAATTCGAGCAGCATGTAAAGCAGCTGAATTACCTCGAAGTAGCTATTACTATCAGGCTACCGAAGTAGATGAGCAAGAATTATTAGCTGCGATAGAGAAAATTGCTGGAGAGTTTCCTGCCTATGGTTCCCGACGGATCACGCAGCAATTGAGGCGGCCGTCCTATGAAATTCATGTCAATCGCAAGCGAGTAAGGCGAATTATGGCTGAAAACAACCTGCTAAGGCCCGTAAAACGTGCCAAAAAGCAAACGACAGACAGTCAGCATCCTTATCCCCGTTATCCTAACGTGGTTAAAGATCTGGAAATCACCATGCCTGATCAGGTGTGGGTAAGTGATGTCACCTATATCCGTTTACACAAAGAATTTGTGTACCTGGCGATCATTATGGATGTTTTCACACGGGGAATTCGGGGATGGTGTCTGAGCCGAAACTTAGATCAGGCATTAACCCTAACAGCACTCAAGACCGCTCTAAAGAAAAGATGTCCCAACATTCATCATAGTGATCAAGGTGTACAATATGCGGCGCATGCGTATATTGACCTGTTGAAGGAACATCAAATTGAGGTCAGCATGGCGTCCGTTGGCGTAGCAGAAGAAAATGGCTACGCAGAGCGGGTTATTCGAACCATCAAGGAAGAGGAGGTTTATCTATCAGAGTATATTGATTTTGCAGATGCAGCACGCCAAATTAGGCACTTTATTGAAGATATCTATATGACAAAGAGAATTCACTCATCACTGGGATACCTGACACCAGTCGAGTTTGAAGATGCTTATAGTCTTGAACTCAAATCTGGTCTACCAGGTTCCCCCTAAACTATTGATATTAATGGTCTAGTTTTATGGGTCCACTACAAACCCTCACCCTGCCCTCTCCCTTTATGAGGGAGAGGGGCTTAATGATCATTCTTCTCCGTAATGAGAAATCTCTTATCATCAAATTCGGATCTTTCCTCCTCTCTCTTTATGAGGAAGAGGGGCTTAATGATCATTCTTCTCCGTAATGAGAAATCTCTTACCATCAAATTCGAATCTTTCCTCCTCTCCCTCACGGAGGGAGAGGATTGAGGTGAGGGTCACATTTCACTAAATTTCCTGCGCTCAGTCAGGAGACCAGC
>JAFGAP010000049.1 GCA_016933635.1 Kosmotogaceae bacterium | reverse complement strand
TGGGAATCGAACCCACACGGAGCCCTCGCTCCAACGGATTTTAAGTCCGTTGCGTCTGCCAGTTCCGCCACCCCGGCAACCGTACACAATGATAACACTGGCGCATTTCCTTGTCAACCGGAGCTAGAGCTCGACTGTCTGAAGATTTGATGGTATCTGAATCTCAAACTCGTACTGGAGTTCTTCGGCAAGGTTTTCCAGCGCGCATTCGTCACCGTGGACGTAGATCAGTTTCTCCGGCTGAAGTCTTCTGGGAAGATCCAGCAGCTCCTGGTAGTCTGCGTGACCCGAGAAGTTGAAGATATCTATGTTTCTTGTGCCGATTTCAATCGTGTCTTCTCCCATTTGAATCAGCTCATCGCCGTTTTTATTTGCCTGCAGGACTCTGTAACCGTCGGATTCAGGACTCTGATAACCCATGAAGAAGATCCCGTCTCTGCTGTTCGGCAGCATCTGTTTTGCGAATATATACGATAGAGTATCCTCAACCAGCATCCCCGCAGAGAAGACAAATAGAGCGGGCTCTCTCGAGAAGAGGAGCCTCTCGATGCTCTTTGGAGCCACAGTAACGTTATTCTGGAAGCTCTTCATGAACCACTTTCGGTCCTTTTCGCTTATTCGCTCGTAGTTGCTCATGTACAGGTTGCTGAGGGAGGCCACCATTCCATTCGTGTATATTGGGACGGAGGGGATCTTTTTCTTTTCCATGAGCATGAGGAGCATATACATTGCTTCCTGGCCCCTGCCCAATGCGAACACAGGCATGAGGACCCGGCCGCTGTTTTCCAGAACGCGTTTCACGGATTTGCTCAGGCGCTCTATTTCGCTATATCTTGTTAGAAGCTGATTTTCTTTCGCGCCGTAGGTTCCCTCGGATATCAGTGTCTCGACCTTCTTTGGAAGCTGGGCCGGAGGGATGGTGAGCTGCTGCGAAAGAGAAATATCACCTGAATACAGTATCCGCTTTCCTTTGTGTTCGAGGAAGATCGAGGCGGCGCCCATAACGTGTCCTGCAGGATACAGCGCAACATCTACAACATTGTCTATTGAGTATCTCTGAAAGTACTCCATGGGATATATTCTTCTCTTCAGCTCGTTTACTTCGCCGTGGTTGTAGAGTATCGGCTCGACCCCGTCCTTGGCGTTTTTCTTTTTCATGACTTCGACTGAATTCTGGAGTATTCTAAGCGCCAGACCTTTGTTTTCCTGCGCCATGAGAATCGGGGCATTTGGCCATCTTTGAGAAATATACGGAAGAGAAGAGAGATGGTCGTAGTGGGAGTGAGAGATCATTATCACATCTAGATCGTTTATCTTGTCAATTTCCGGTAGCGACTCGTAACCTTCCTTTACTGGGTGTCTTCCTGCGTCAATGAGGATGTTCTTACCGTCCAGACTAAGGAGATAGGAGTTTGCGCCTATCTCGCGGCCGCCACCTAGCGGCGTAAGTGTCATCAAATTTCCTCCTTCTTATCACAATTCTAACAAAAACCAGAGGAATTAACTTTAACTCTGTTCTGATACAATTGCTTTGTCGAAAAGGGGTGATCTCATGGAGCAAGATTGGACTATTGTTCTGGACATAGCTTATCTCTCTGTACTTATGGGCGTTGCCTCCGTTTTGAAGAGAATCATCACTCCTCTCAGTAAGATTCTTATTCCAAACGCTGTCATTGCCGGGTTTCTTGGGATTCTGTTTGGTCCTGAAGTGCTGAAGGTAATTCCCTTCTCTTACGATAGGTTGGGAAACCTCGTCTACCATCTCATGGCGATAGGGTTCATTGCCATCGCGTTGAAGAAGACACGTCGGTCGACCACAAAGTCCTCCATAAACACGGGCTTCCTGATCAGTATGTCCTACGCTCTCCAGGGTCTCGTGGGTTTCGTTATTGGTATTGCGCTTGTCGGGCTGTTCTTCAAGGATCTCTTCCCGCCATTTGGGTTGCTCCTTGCTCTCGGGTTTGCCCAGGGCCCGGGCCAGGCCTATTCACTAGGAAGTCAGTGGGAGGTTCTTGGTTTCACCGGAGGAGGAGCCGTGGGTCTGAGTGTCTCTACGCTGGGATTTCTCTGGGCCGCCTTTGGCGGAATAGTAATGCTGAACACAATGGTCTACAGAAAGAGACAGATCGGTATCCAGATCGAGAAACCGACCGTCAGGAAGAGAATTGAGGCGACTATCAGGGACTTCGAGTTCTCGGATATTGACGGTTTCACGATTCAGATTTTGGCAGTTGGGATAGTGTATCTTGTCACTTACCTTTTCCTGAAATGGTTTACGGGTTTGATTGGCGGATTGGGAACCTTCGGTGAAACATTTGCTCAGGTTCTCTGGGGTTTCCATTTCGTGATAGGTGTTCTTTTTGCAATGGCATTCAGAGCTATATATGAGAAGACCAGAAAATCTGAAAAGTATGAAACTGAATACATGAACGACTTCCTCCTTCAGCGAATCGGCGGAGGTGTCTTCGACTTCATGGTTGCGGCCTCCATTGCCGGAATCTCCTTCTCTGTAATTCAGGAGTACATATGGCCGATAATTATACTTACAACAATTGGAGGCTTCTTCATCGCAGGCTACACAATTTGGTTTGGCAAAAGGATCTACGAAAAGGCCCCGCTGGAGCACATCGTAACCTTCTTCGGAATGCACACAGGGACGCTCTCTACGGGAATGGCCTTGTTGAGAGAAGTCGATCCCACATTTGAAAGCGGGACCGCAGAGGACATGGTCTTCGGAAGCGGATTAGCATTGTTCCTCGGAATTCCGATGCTTATACTTCTCAACATTCCAATACTGGGTTACAGAACAGGGCAGCCAATATACTACCTGTACTTCATTCTGGGCCTTGCTGCGTATATTGGAGCTATGTATTTCTTCTGGTTCAGAAAGGCGAAGATAAGAAGCAGAGAAAAGAAAAGCTAGGCGAGCTGGAGCAGCTGAGAAGCGCCGTTCTCCGAAATTGATGAAAAGTGGATCCCGAAACAAGTTTGGGATGACAGTCCTTTCTGTCATTCTGGCATGCTTCTGGCCAGAATCTCGATTCATAACCCGAGAGCCTACACTCGATCCCCATTCCCTCCGTCATGAACTTGAATCAGTATCAAGGACATGCATTGCGACTTCAGTTCCTCATCATGCAACTGACAACACGCAACTTGGAACTGATCCTTTGCTCTTTCCAATCCGCAACCTGCAACCCCCGACCACGATCTTCCCTTCAAAAACCCAGATCCCGAAACAAGTTCGAGATGACAGTCCTTTCTGTCATTCTGGCATGCTTCTGGCCAGAATCTCGATTCACAACCCGATACCCCATTCTCTCCGTCATCTGAACTTGTTTATATCGAATCCTTTCCATCAAGAAAAGTGCCGTGCTTGATAACTGAAAGAACGACACAATTCATCAACAGGAGCCGCCAATAGATGTCAGCGGTATTAGCAGATTCATCTGGTCTTATGGTGAAATCTGTGACTTGAAGAAAAGGGCGTGCGTCTGCACGCCCTTACAATTCTATAAATTTCTTACTCGCTACCAGACTTTGCAAAATTCAAATTGCACAAACTTTATCGCTTTCTAGCTGTGTTTTTCTCAAATTTTCGGTCAACGGACAAAACTCGTCTTCGAAAACCTCACTTCGCCAGTTCGTAGATCTTCTTCACATCGTCCTTGTGAAGCTTCACGAACTGGCCTAGAGGACCGTCTTCGGTTGCTTTCTTGGCCATCTCGTCAAACTTGTCGTCTGGAATTCCGGCGTCTGTTAGGGTAACGGGAATGCCGAGGCTCGCGAAGAATTCCTTCAGCCTTCTAATTCCCTCAAGAGCGGCCTTTTCGGGATTGCGAAAGTCCGGTTCGACATCCCAAACTCTGTAAGCGAACTGAGCGAAACGCTCGATATCATGTTTATAAACATATGTCATCCACGGTGCCCACATAATTGCCAGGCCTCCACCATGAGCTATGTCATATGTCGCGCTGAGTTCATGCTCCATGCCGTGGGTAGCCCAGTCTCCGATCCTCCCAGTACTGAGCAAGTCGTTATGAGCTATGGTTCCGGCCCACATTATTTCGGCTCTCGCATCGTAATTCTCAGGCTCTCTTAGAGCTATGGGGGTGTTCTTGATCATTGTTCTAAGAGTAGCCTCACAGAGTCTGTCCGTGAAATCCACGTTCTTAACATTTGTGAAGTACCTTTCCATGACATGGGACATTATATCAACCGCACCTACAGCTGTCTGATAATCCGGCAGCGTAAATGTCAGCTCGGGATTCATTATGGCGAATTTCGCTCTCATGTTCACACTGTTGGTCGATCTCTTGTACCATCCGTCTTCGTTTGTTATGACCGAGCCGCCGCTAGATTCGCTTCCGGCCGCCGGTATTGTCAGCACTACACCCAGCGGGAGCATCTCTTCCACGCTCTTGCCTTTTGAGTAGAAGTCCCAGACATCTCCTTCGTAGGGGACACC
>JAFGAP010000048.1 GCA_016933635.1 Kosmotogaceae bacterium | reverse complement strand
GGTGTCCCGAATGTCTACTATCTGCATGGCCCGATTTATTATGAACTGCCAGACGGTAGACTCTCACTCAGCGATCCATACATCGAAAAGGCATAAAAATAGATCTCAGTTCAGCCCACCGCATAACAGATGCATTTGCGCACTCGCCTGGGGCCAGGCTCGCTAGGCATGGCCGCGTGAGATTGAGTGCATGATGATAGAGTGATAGGGGGTTGCGGCCGCACCGCAAATGCTCACAACGTTATACGACAGGCTGAATAGATCTAAACTCGTCCTAGTTTAGCAATCTTGACAAATTAGTCTAAATAGAATAGCCTCAACGGTCAGAGGTGAATTATGAATATTGATATCTCAGCGATCACTGCAAAACTAGAAGATGAGCTTTCGCAAGGCATTAAATTGTATTGGCTTACTCGTAAGAACCAGAATATTAAACAAGGATCTTATGGGCAAAAAGATTCTGGAGCCCGCAGTGCCGTCACAGGTGGGGCTCAGATGGATGGGATTGTCTCGATTTTCACTAGAATCCTTACAGAAGTTGGAGTTCCAGAAGAAGAAATCTTTGTGAAGAAGAAACTAGAACTTCCGGGTTTTTACAGACCCACAAAAGAATGGGACCTTCTTGTCATATCGAAAGATCAACTAGTTATAGCCCTTGAGCTTAAATCACAGGTAGGACCATCATTCGGGAACAATTTCAACAATCGAACTGAAGAAGCTCTCGGTAGTGCGACGGATCTATGGGCCGCTTTCGAGAAGGGGGCTTTCAATAAAAAAGTTACCCCGTGGCTGGGTTACTTATTTCTTCTTGAAGATTGCGAGAAATCTACTAAACCGGTTAAAACTAGAGAACCTCATTTCAAAGTATTTCCTGAATTCCAGAATGCATCCTATGCGAAGAGATATCAGTTGCTTTGCGATAAACTAATTCGCGAGAGACTCTATTCATCAGCTTGTTTTCTTATGTCAGACAAAATTGGTGGGGAGAAGGGAGAGTATTCGGAGCCTGACGAGAATCTTTGTTTTAAGAACCTAGTCCGATCTATGATTGGACAAACGATTACAGTTGGAAGGGAGTAGTGGGATGGGCGTCGCTGCAACAAAAGTTCTAACAACAACCCATATGCTAGTTCAAGGGGATGCTAGGAGTATTCCCTACCTTGAAGACGAATCGGTTCACTTAATCGTTACGTCACCCCCTTATTGGACACTGAAACGCTATAACGAGAGTAAAGAGCAACTTGGACATGTCGAAGACTACGAATCCTTCTTGGCACAGCTTGAATTGGTTTGGAAAGAATCTTTTAGGGTTTTAGTTCCTGGAGGCAGGCTAGTTTGTGTCGTTGGAGATGTGTGTTTGTCTCGAAAAAAGTTTGGCCGCCATGTCGTTGTTCCGCTCCATGCTGATATTTGCGTTCAATGCCGCAAGATCGGGTTCGACAATTTAAACCCAATTATCTGGCACAAAATATCGAATGCCAAGTTTGAAGCCAATAACGGTTCTAAATTTCTTGGTAAACCTTATGAACCGAATGCCATCGTCAAGAACGATATTGAATTCCTGCTGATGCAAAGAAAGCCTGGAGGTTATAGGAAGCCAACGAATGAACAACGCGAGCTGAGCAGGATTGCCAAAGAAGACTTCAACAAGTGGTTTCGACAGTTTTGGAATATAACTGGGGCTTCAACCCGTAACCATCCTGCGCCTTATCCTCTAGAACTATCAACGAGACTTGTTAGGATGTTCTCTTTTATTGGCGACACTGTTTTAGATCCGTTTTGTGGAACAGGGACTACAATGGTATCCGCATTACGTACAGGAAGGAACAGTGTAGGAATCGAGATTGATCGAGATTATTGTAAGATGGCAGCAAAGAGATTAAAGACCGAATCAAGTGACTTTTTCAACCGTGTTGAACTTCAATTCAAGAAACAGATTAATAGCAAAAAGTCTGGTCCTGTTCTTAGGGAAGAGAAGGCAGGATACAGAACCACAACTAGGGGAAAAAAGAAATCCTAAGATCTAATTAGGTGGCAGCCCGCCGTATAACAGAGGCATTTGCGCACTCGCCCGGGGCGGGCTCGGCAGTCACGGCCGCAAGGGAGCTGGGTGCTTGAGGAGATAGGTCCTGGGGATTGCGGCCGCGCCGCAAATGCTCACAACGTTATATGAAAATGGGCCAAAAGAATAATGGTAAGTGAAGAATTCAAAGATCGACGAATCCGAATGATGGCATTTGACT
>JAFGAP010000047.1 GCA_016933635.1 Kosmotogaceae bacterium | reverse complement strand
TGTGGATAAATTATGAGAATCAATAGAAGGGAGCTACCCCTCAAGGAGGGAAGCAGATGCCAGTAAGCACATACAAAAGAAAGGTCAACAAACTGGAAATCGATATCGCCTCACCGGAACGAATAAAGGGTTGGTCAAGCGGGGAAGTGAAGAAGCCCGAGACGATAAACTATCGCACGTTCAAACCGGAGAGGGACGGGCTTTTCTGCGAGAAGATCTTTGGACCGACGAAAGACTACGAGTGCACATGTGGCAAGTACAAGGGTAAGAAGTATGAGGGTACCGTATGTGAACGTTGTGGTGTAAGAGTCGAATCTAAAGAAGCACGCAGAAGAAGAATGGGCCACATTGAGCTGGCCGCTCCTGTGACACATGTTTGGTACTTGAAGAGTGCGCCCAGTGTTCTTTCCTCGCTTCTGAATATTCCTGCGAAGGATCTAGAGAACATCATCTATTATGGATCGAAGAGGGTAATCGAAAGACTTTATGTAGTTACCGATCCGAAGGATACCGACTTCTTTCCAGGTATGACGATGTACCAGACGGAGTATGAGATCTACACAAAGAAGCTCAGCTTCGAAGTGGAGCAGGGTTACAAGGTGAAGGCTCCCCACGGACCGGTAACAACGGATATCGACGGGAAAGTCAGGATAGAAAGGCTGGACAGCAGTACCGAGAGAGAGCTCAACTGGGTAGTCGTTAGAGACGAAACGGGAATAGAGAAGAAGTACCCTGTCTTTGAAGGCGCACTTATATACGTCCAGAATGACGATGAAGTCCATAAGGGTGATACTCTTGCCGACAGATTTCTCTTTGAAGATGAAGTCCTTTCGGCAACGGAATACAAGATCTTCGATGAGTACTATCCAGGGAAATTCGAAGTGGAAACGGATACAGAGAGCGATAGGCCAATAGTCATAATCACTGAGATCGACCCCAGTGTTTCTGAGGAGACAGGGAGAAGTATCGGTGAAGTCCTGATAGAAAATGAATATGAGGCTTACAAAGAGCTCTATCCCGGAAAGGTAACATGTGATTACGGAGCCGCTGCAATTAAGAAGCTTTTGCAGAGTATGGATTTAGAAGAGCTTCAGGTAGCTATAGAACATGAATTGAAGACTATTCCAAAGAGCAGTGCGAGAGCTCTGAAGCTTCTTAGAAGGCTTAAATACGTCAAGGATTTCATAGCTTCAAGCAACAAACCCGAGTGGATGGTCATGGATGTCGTCCCGGTAATTCCTCCGGACCTGCGACCTATGATTCAAATAGAGGGTGGAAGATTTGCAACAACGGATCTCAACGACCTCTACAGAAGAGTAATAAACAGGAACAATCGACTTGCGAAGCTACTTCAGATAGGTGCTCCCGACATAATAATAAGAAATGAAAAGAGGATGCTTCAGGAAGCAGTCGACTCCCTCATATACAACGGGAGGGTAGGTAAGGCCGTATCCGACAAATCCGGACGCCCACTGAAATCGCTCACCGATCTGGTAAAAGGCAAGAAGGGGAGATTCAGAAGAAATCTGCTTGGAAAGCGAGTAGATTACTCAGGCAGAGCGGTTATCGTCGTTGGACCCGATCTGAAGATTCATGAATGCGGAATCCCTAAGAGAGTAGCTATGGAGCTGTTCAAGCCGTTTGTTCTCTCTAAGCTTCTTCATGGCAGTGAATCGAGCAAGACAGCGAGAAAGCTTAAAAAAACTATCATAGAAAAGGAAATGCCGGAAGCCTGGGAAGTCCTCGAAGATGTAATTAAGGGACATCCTGTTCTTCTTAATAGAGCACCGACGCTTCACCGTATATCTATTCAGGCATTCATACCCAGGCTGGTCGAAGGAAACGCTATTCAGCTTCATCCGCTTGTCTGTGCGCCATTCAACGCAGACTTTGACGGAGACCAGATGGCCGTACACGTTCCGCTATCGGCAGCAGCGCAGGCAGAGGCAAAGTTCCTCATGCTCAGCAGATACAACGTGATTTCTCCTGCGAGCGGGAAGCCTATTTCGATGCCCGGTAAGGACATAATCGTTGGCGTTTATTATCTTACGACCGTTGACCACGAGTATGAAAAGAAAGAAAAAGAGATCATGGATTACGATTCCAGACTCCGTGAAGATGAGGAGATTTCCGAAGTAGAAGCCAGAAGGAAAGTGAGAGAAAAGGCTCTTGAATGGGTCGATTGGAAGTTCTCATCTGCTGGAGAGGCTCTACTGGCATACGACTCGGGATACATCTCTCTCCACGATCCCATTCTCGTACAACTCGATCCCTCCTCAGGAGAATTGACGCTTACGACGGTTGGAAGGATAATCTTCAACACAATAGTCCCCGAAAAGCTTAGGGACTACATGAAGAAGTTCAACAAGAAAGCTATAAAAAAGTTGATCTACGACTGCTTCCACGAATATGGAATCGATAGAACTGCAGACCTTCTGGACGACATGATGTCGCTCGGGTTCCATTATGCAACTACTTCTGGTCTCACAATATCCATTAACGATATAGTTGTGTATCCTCAGAAAGA
>JAFGAP010000046.1 GCA_016933635.1 Kosmotogaceae bacterium | reverse complement strand
CTTTGGTGTATTGTCGTCTCTGTTTCATGGTTCGTATTCTGCTCTTTTAAGCGCAATATGTCTCCCATTTTCCGGGACAGGCTCAGTCGCTTCCATACCCTCGATGAATACGAAGGCCGCACCGGCGAACCCCTCTCCCTGCACAAATACCTCTATGCACACGCCAACCCCGTCACCGGCTCAGACCCAAGTGGACGGTGTTGCTCTCTAGTAGAGGTTTCTTATGTCGGAGCACTTATCGTGGTTGGTGGATACCTTGCATATAGTGCCACTCCAGATGGACGGCGCGCTAACAGTGCATTAGGGCAGCTCATTCTTATGCAATGTGTTAACGGCATAGATGCTGTATATGACCTGTTTTTGCCGATGTCTCGCATTGAAGATAACGAATTCTCTCGTCTAGCCAAGGAAGAAGCAAAAGTAAGGAAAATGGATCCTTGTGAGGCGCTTAAGATCATTCGAAAAAGTATTGAAAAAGATCTGAGAGAGAAGTATCATTGAAGAATTCCTTCAGACATTAAATGGATGTTGGACAAGGCAGAGAAGCTACTAGATTGTCGAAATCATGGTAAGAAGAGAAGAGGAAAGATATGAACGAAAATTGGTATTTTGTATATGCGGTTTTTTCTGTTGATGCAAGCGGTTGTAAGAGCACGGGAAGTCCGATACCAATATGGGAGAATGTGTTCCTGATTTGTGGATCTGATGTTCAGGATGCTGAGGACAAGATGAATAGGCTGGGTTCCGAAATCCAGAACGCGTGTGGTCGTGTCTATTTGGACGGCGTAGCCGTGTCTGAGAACTATGAAGGAATTAGGAAAATTATCTCGGCAAAGGATGATGATGTTTACGATATAATCATGGATGGAAGTGAACTAACATACTCAAGGTTTGAGGTATCGTCCTATGAGGATCTTTCGAAATTTGTGAAAGGAGAAGAAGTAAATGTAGTATATGTTGAATAGATTTGTATTGTTGTACGCACCTCAACTGAGATCGCACTTTCGCCCGGAATGGGATCGAAGGGATTTGGGGTGGATTCCAGGCTTGCGGTTGGCTGAGAGTGCTGCAAAATGGAAGCATTGTTCTTTGAAAAAGAGGTATTTGTTTTGAGGGGAAGAAGAGGTTCTCACGCCCGTTTGACGCTGCCTGCAGCGTCTGCACTCAAGGCGCAAAGGCGCTAAGGAAGAGGGATTTAAGAGGATTCTCTACCACTAATCCACTTCGTGCTCTTCTCTTTCTTCGTGGTGAATAAATCTCTTACTGATGAGGATCCACAGGATTGGGCGTTTCCCGGAGTCGCGCGGCTTCAGTCATTCGACTACGCTGATGATCAGGCCCG
>JAFGAP010000045.1 GCA_016933635.1 Kosmotogaceae bacterium | reverse complement strand
TGAGAGATGAAGAGATTCCTTGCACCGGTCCAATCTTCAACCTTCGTGTTGATCATGAGCTTTTCCTTGGCCATGGTGTTCCACCACTCGAATATCGCGAGACCTTCTGACGTGTTGAAAACAGCTTTCGTAGGCCTACCGGTTCTACCGTTGTTCTGATCGATAAATGGTGCGTCTTGAGCAGCCATAAGCTGTTCGACGAACCAAGAGTGAAGTGGAAGTGTGAAGCCTGCCTGAACGATGTTTCCCGATTCATCCTTAATGGTGAGTTTTCTACAGGCCTCTATGAATTCACTGAAGGTCGTTGGAGGGCTGTTTGGATCGAGACCGGCTTTTTCAAACATTGTCTTGTTGTAGAAGACGATCGCATTGGACGAATTGAAGGGCATGGAATAAAGCTTTCCGTTAACTCTGTAATAGTTCAGTACCTGAGGCATGAATTTCCCGATGTCGAAACTTGGATCTGCTTCCATAAGATCTTCGATGGGAATCGCTACCTCGCCGTCGATCATCATCTGCGTACCTATCTCGAACACCTGCACCACATGGGGCGCAGTACCCGCCTGAACCCCAGCGATCATCTTGTTCAGAGTGTCTCTGTAGCTTCCAGTGTACTGAACTTCGACTTCAATGTCGGGGTGTAACTCCATGAATGCATCAGCCTGCGACTGCAGGAAATCAATTCTCCACCCACCCATTGCATGCCAGAACTGGATAGTAGTTGCTGAAAGAACCAGAGAGAACATCAAAACGATAGAAACAAGAAGAAGCTTTCTCAAAAGAATCACCTCCACGATTGGGATAGGATCTAAAGCTGAAGCAACTTCTCAGATAGACAAAGAAAAAACCGCCCCCGAAAAAGGTAGGCAGTTTTCTCTTCGTCAGTACTACCGTGTTTTGATTGTACAATAAAGCTTACGAAAAACAAAACAAATAATTACTCTAATTACTCTTTGTTTCTGACGCGGTAATCAAAAAGGAGTCTGTCAATCTCTTCAATCTTTCCGCTTTCGGCCTTCCAGAAGTCCTGTGACATTGTCTTATTCAACTCTTCAACAGATCTTCCCTGTTGCTCAACCCACGTATAGTATTTGAGGTTATGCCATCTCAGTCTATTATCCATAGTTCCCTCGAATATCCAGTCTGTCTTTGCGCCGATGGCATATGATTCAAATCTGTGCTTGGCTTCATCCCTCGTGAGTTCGCCATAGGTTTTCGACATGTTATCCATCACAGAGTGGTAACGGTTTATGTTATCGGTAGCAATAGTCACAATGTTGTCTTTGTCGCTCATTTTGTAGTACTTAGCCATCTTTATCGCACCGACAATGTTCGCTACTCCTGAAATACCAAAAATGTCGGCCATTGTATCGACATCTTCCTCTTTCAGAAACTCCTTAAGGAATTTCTTTCCTTCTTCGTCCGTCATAACCTGAAGAAGCTTCTTACACTCGATATCGTCAAGAGCAACAACTGCATCATTGTTCATTACATTGTGAATCCATGTGACATGCTTATCCCCGATTCCCTGAATGTCATGCCCACCATAACCGTTAAGCGATAGAGTTGGGCACTGAACAGGTTCTCCGGCGACAATTTTGACTTCGGGATAGACTTCCTTTATTCTGTCCCCACATGCAATAGTGCCTGCCGAACCTACCGTTGCCACAACTGCCGAAACTCTTCCGTTGCCGAGTCTGAGTTCGTCCATCATTTCCAGAATCGTATTTCCCGTTACGTAGTAATGAAATCTATAATTACCGAGCTCATCGAACTGATTGAGCACCCGTACTTTTTCCGGATTAGCCGCTTTCAATTCCTTAGCCTTATCGTAGATTTCTTTAACGTTTGATTCGCACCCGGGAGTCGCGAAGACTCTAGCTCCATACTCTCTAATGATGTTGAATCTCTCCGCCGACATTTCTTCGGGAAGGATAACCACAGAGTCAAACTTCATTCTACAACCGACCCAAGCACCACCGATTCCATAGTTGCCAGTAGATGGCCAGACCAGAGTATGGTAAGTAGGATCTACTTCTCCTCTCAACACTTTTTCCATCAAAATCGAATACGTAGCCCCTACCTTGTGGCTTCCTGTCGGGAAATCTTTCCCATACAGTACAACTATGTTCGCATCTACGCCTGTAAACTCCTTTGGAAGAACAAAATAGTAGATCCTGTTATCGATATCTCTCCAGGAAATGTTGTAAAGGTTTATCGGATCCAGAGGATCTTCCTTTCTCATCTTCCATGCAATCTCTCTAGTTTTCCTATCGATCTTCTCTGGATGCAACATCTCCTCGAATGTTGGACCGAGTACGAACTTACCCATGTTAATCCTCCTTGTATACCAACAACTATTCTTATAAAGACGACCCATTTTCTAATAGCTGAAGTACATATTCCGGGGTAACCGGAATTCTCCTAACACGCCTTCCTATTGCCATGGAAATTGCATTGGCAACTGCGGCAGGTACCGGCATCAGTGAAGGCTCTCCTATCCCCTTAGCACCGTAAGGTCCCTCTGGAAAGGGATCCTCAACGACATCAATAACCAGTTCTTCGGGAAGTTCATGGACAGTCGGGATGATGTAAGTGTTGAAATTGTCGGAGATGATCTTCCCATCCTTTTGCTTCATATCCTCGAAAATTGCGTATCCCATCCCCTGCGCAAAACCGCCTTGAATTTGACCAATCACGCCTTCAGGATTGACCGATCTACCGACGTCATGAGCGGTGAAAGCTTTCATAATCTTGCTGTAGCCTGTTGCCAGATCGACTTCGACCTGAACCACCTGGCTTGCATATGAGTATGTGACGTACGCCTCTCCGATTCCGTTGTCCATATCGAATTTCAGTTTAGGCGTCTCATACCAACCTGTCTCGAAAAGCTTCACATTTCTCTTGTAGGCATGTTCGACTACTTCATCGAATGATAACTTATTCCCATTTTCGCCATAAACAAAACCTTCTTCAAATTTCACTGAGGAGAGTCGGCTACCAGTTAGTTCACAGAACACAGAGGCCAATTTCTCCCGCAAAGAAGCGCAGGCTCTTTTCACCGCGTTTCCCGAGTAAATGGTAGTTCTCGATGCGACTGTAGGCCCGCTGTCCGGAACGAATGCGGTATCCGGTTGATAAACAACAATCTTGTCTATGCTCTGCCCCAATTCTTCCGCCGCGATAATTGAGATCACCGTCTTAGCTCCCTGACCCATTTCCGTTCCGCCAATTCTCACTTCGACAGAACCGTCCCTGTCTATCAATACATGTGCACCCGATTTGTCGAGAGCCTGACCTCCCGCTCCCAGGCTGACCCCATAGAAGATGTGAGACAGACCTACCCCTCTTTTGACTTCCTCACTAGACTTATTGAATTCCTCTGTCTCTTTCACAAGTTCCTTCCATTTCGAAGCCTTCTTAACTCTTGAAAGAGTCTCCGCGGCACCGACGCTCTTAACTAACAGATGATCGGTAGAGGTCCTAGAACCCGGTCTAAGGGTGTTAATTTCTCTGAACTCCATTGGATCAAATCCCATATGGACCGCAATATCATCCAGCATGCTCTCAACCGCAAAGAGAACTTGAGGAGAACCGAAACCTCTGAAGGCCCCTGGAGGAACTTTGTTAGTATAAACTGCATAAACATCGACATCAACATTTTCTATTTCGTAAGCTCCGGCCGCATGAACAAGCGTCCTGAAGATGACTATCGGAGTAAGTGTTGCATAGGCTCCCATATCCATGTATGCCTCTATCGTCATCGCTCTGATTTTCTTTCCTTCAAGGGCAACTTTATAGTGAGACTTTATCGGATGGCGCTTCGAGGTCGTCTGGATGTCTACTTCTCTAGAGTAAATCAGTTTTGCCGGCCTTTGAAGGTTATAGGCCACTATGGCTGCATATGAAGCGACATAAGAAGGGATATCTTCTTTTCCTCCAAATGCACCACCGGTTTCGGTTTGGATAACTCTTACTCGGCTCATAGGAATGCCCAAGACATTCGACACGGCACCCTGCACATAGTAAGGACACTGCATTGTTCCGTAAACAGTGAATCCGTAGTCAATGTCGGGCACCACTATTACTCCCTGGGTCTCCATATAAGCCTGCTCCTGATAATGGGCGTAGAAATCTCCTTCGAATATATGTTCTGAATTCTCAAAGTACTTCGAGGCATTTCCTTTACGAATTCTTCTTGAAACGCCTATATTGGACTTACCGTGAATAATGATTTCGTCCTTCATCGCCTCTTCTATTGTCAGAACCGGCTTAAGCTCCTCGATTTCAACATTCACCAGATCGGCGGCTTCTTCGGCAATATTCTTGCTACTTGCAGCAACAACTGCTACTACATCACCAAAAAATCTTACTCTTTCGCCCTCTTTGACAAGACAAGGCATATCCTTTATAACATCGCCAAGCTGGTTCTCTCCGGGAACGTCCCGCCAGGTGAAAACACCCTCAACACCGGGAATCTCTGTTGCAGCGGAAGCATCTATATTCTTCAAAACTCCATGTGCTTTCTTTGCGATAACAAGAGCACAGTTTACCTGTCTATCAAAAGACACATCTGCTGCGAACTTTGCCCTACCGCTAACCTTCTCCCGGGCGTCGACTCTGTTGATTTTTTTGCCGACCACTTTCTCACGTCTATCAGGCATCTTCACCCTCCTCAACGAAAAGCGTGACGAAATCATTTTTTTCAACGTCGACAAGGCCGAGATTTGTCAATTTAAGCTTAGGGATAACTGAAAGCTGCACAAAAGAAAGTGTCATGAAAAGATCTGGCAAAGTGCTGCCCATAATCTTTGTAGCTTCTTTCAATTCGGTCAACCTTTCTGCCACTTCTCTACTTGTAAGGTCTGACATCAGACCGGCGATTTTCAGAGGAAGCTCGGATATTATCTTACCGTCAACGACGGAAACCAGCCCTCCACCCATTTCTATCACTCTATTTGCCGCGCAGACCATATCTGAATCATTTACTCCCAGTACACCAAGATTATGCGAATCATGTCCAACAGAAGTTGCTACTGCCCCCTTCTTAAGCCCGGAGCCCTTTGCAAACGCAACAGACATAGACTTGCCTTCGCAATAGCGGCAGACGGCGGCCAGTTTCAAAACATCACTATCGATATCACTTACAACACATCCGTTCTCAATCTTTGCGTCAGCTATTAGGCCTCCGGTAAGCACCTCGCTTCCAAGAAGCTTTATCACTCTGATTCTTCTTCCCTCAGCCTCAACTCTTAGGTCATCCTCACATATCTTCTGGCATTTGAATGTATTCGTCCTTTCCTGTGGAAAACTCTTTGAGATGACATCAATAACCAGTCTTCCATCTCTAGCTACGATTCTAGAATCTTTGAAAACGATTCTTGGATTGAAGGACTTGAGGTCATCCACTACTACAAGGTCGGCCTTGTACCCGGGAGCAATAGCGCCCATCGATCGCAAATTGTAATGTCTGGCAGTGTTTATCGTGGCTGCTCTTATTGCGATTATTGGATCTATACCGTGCTTTATGGCCTTACGAATATTGTGGTCTATATGGCCTTCTCTGATAATGTCGTCCGGATGCTTGTCATCGGTACAAAATGATACGAAGGGATAAGTCTTATCGTTTATTAGAGGGAGAAGAGGAACGAGATTTCGCTCCACACTTCCCTCTCTAATGAGTATCTGCATACCCCTAGATAACTTTTCTCTTGCTTCCTCCACGTAAGTACACTCATGTTCCGACCTCACGAAAGCACATATGTAAGCATTCAGAGGCTTTCCCAAAATTCCAGGGATGTGACCGTCTATCTTCTTGTACTTGTGTCGAATCAACTCAATCTTCGCAATTGTATCTCGATCACCGTTTATGACATCTGGAAAGTTCATCACTTCGCCCAATCCGAGAACTCTGTTCTGGAATTTCTCCACGAAGCCTATCATATCCATAACGCTAATCGTTGCCCCCGACGTTTCCAAGGCAGATGCGGGAACGGCGGAAGGGATCATAATGTAAAGATTCACAGGAACGCCTTCTGTAGATCTAATCATGTATTCTACTCCGGAAAGACCCATTACATTGGCTATTTCATGGGGATCGGCTATCGCTGTGGTAGTCCCTCTTGATAGGATTGTCTTTGCAAACTCAACTGGCGAAACCATGGATGATTCGATATGAAGGTGAGCATCTATAAGACCTGGCACCACATAAGAACCTTCAAGATCTATAACCTCTAGCCCATCTTCATAGTCGCCGATTCCGGCAATGCGTTTCTTGAAAAGAGCAAGGTTAGCCTCTTCTATCTCCCCGCTGAAAACGTTCACGATCTTGCAGTTCTTAAGAAGAACATCGGCTGGTCTGTCGCCACGTGCGACCGGTATTATGTCGATGATATTCATTCCAATCGCCCCCCTTCAAGGACTTGTAAGCTAAGAAAGCAAGACCCCCGAAGTACAGGGGTCTCGTAATCACTCGAAAATGCTTGTTGCTCTTCTCATGCTGACTTCTTGAGAAAGCTTATCCATGAATTCTTGCAAAGCAATCGAACCGAGATCCTTCTCACTTCTCAACCTTACCGACACAGTCCCGCCTTCTTTCTCTCTGTCTCCAACGATGATCATATAAGGCACTTTCATCAACTGTGCCTCACGGATCTTGTAGTTTGTTGACTTCTGACGATCATCGACTTCAACTCTGAAACCTCTCGACTTAAGTTCGGCGGCGATCGATTCCGCATATTCTGCATGCCTGTCGGCTATCGGGATCACTGAAACCTGGTTAGGAGCAAGCCAAAGAGGAAAGGCTCCGGCAAAATGCTCAATCAGAATACCCATGAACCTCTCAACGGAACCGAATATCGCCCTGTGAATCATGACAGGCTGATACTCTTCGTTATCGGGTCCAACATATTTGATCCCAAAACGCTCGGGCATCATGAAGTCAAGCTGAATTGTAGCACACTGCCACTCCCTACCCAGCGAATCCTTGATATGATAATCGATCTTCGGACCGTAGAAAGCTCCATCACCTTCATTTACCTTGAACTCCATATTCTTTGCAAAAAGTGAATCTTCAAGTGCCTTTGTGGCGATATCCCATAGTTCGATTTCTCCCATGTAGTCTTCCGGTCTCGTAGATAGCTCTGCTCTATACTCGAAGTTGAATGGAGAGTATATTTTCTGAACGAAATCGATTACTCCCATTATCTCCTGTTGAATCTGTTCCCGTGTACAGAATATGTGAGCATCATCCTGAACAAATCCTCTGACTCTGAACAGCCCGTGCAAGACACCGGATCTCTCATATCTATGTACCTTTCCGAATTCAAACAGTTTCATCGGAAGATCACGATAGCTTACCGATGATGACTTGTATACAATTATGTGCCCGGGGCAATTCATAGGTTTGACAGCGAACTGCTGATCTTCTTTCTCCGTGAAATACATGTTGTCTCTGTAATGATCCCAGTGACCAGATGTTCTCCAAAGCGCATCTGACATAATCTGAGGCGTGCTCACTTCCCTGTAACCATCTTCAACATGCTTTTCTCTCGAAAACTGAAGCAGTTGATTTAGCATCTCAGTTCCCTTCGGTAAAAAAACAGGCATACCCGGAGCGTATTCGTAGTTGATTGTGAAGAGCCCGAGTGCAGGTCCGAGCTTCCTATGAT
This sequence comes from Kosmotogaceae bacterium, assembly GCA_016933635.1. Taxonomy (GTDB): domain Bacteria; phylum Thermotogota; class Thermotogae; order Petrotogales; family Kosmotogaceae; genus Mesotoga. The sequence continues at coordinate 1,753 of JAFGAP010000045.1, read as the reverse complement.
CTCTCTTCTTTGCCTCTTCTATCATCCTCAGATAATCTTCGAGATCACTCTTTTTTGCGAAGGCAGTGCCGTAAACCCTCTGAAGCATCTTGTTGTTCTCGTCGCCCCTCCAGTACGCACCGGAAACGGATGTAAGCTTGAAATACTTCACCTTACCAGTCGAAGAAACGTGAGGACCCCTGCAGAGGTCAACAAATTCGCCCTGTCTATAGAAAGTAACCTTCTCAGCACCCGTGTCCTCGATCAGATCCTCTATCAGCTGGACTTTGTAAGGCTGATCTTCCTTCTTCATTAGTTCAATAGCTTCTGACACAGGCAGTTCGAATCTCTCTATCGAGAGATCTTCCTTGATTATCTTATTCATTTCCGATTCAATCTTCGGCAAATCCTCTTCCGTGATTCTCGTCTCGCCAATATCTATGTCGTAATAAAAGCCATTTTCTATGGTTGGCCCTATTGCTAGCTTGACTTTCTCCTTGCCATATAATCTCATTACCGCCTGGGCAAGTATATGAGACATGGTGTGTCTGAAGAAACGAGATGATTCGGGGTCTTTATCCAGGACAAGCTTGACCGAAGCGTCTTTTTTGATAGGCCTTTCAAGATCCCAAAGTTCGTCATCAACAATCGCTCCGAAAGAACGTCTTGCAAGTCCTTCGGAAATACCCTTTGCAATCTCTGCCGGTGTTATCTCTGATTCGTATTCCTTTATTGAACCATCGGGCAGTTTTATCGAAATTGCCATTCTATCCTCCTGATTACGGTATAATCGCCACAGCCTCGATTTCTACCGGTGCGTTTTTTGGCAGGTTGGAGACCTCTACTACGGCTCTGGCAGGTTTGTGATCCTTAAAGTAAGTAGTATAGATCTCATTTAGAATCGAAAACTTACCCATATCCCTTACATAAACGTTGACCTTTACAATACTATCTGGGCTCGACCCGCCGGCGGCGATTACCGAGAATAAGTTGTCAAGTGACTGTTTACAAGCTTCCTCAAAATCCGTCACCAATTCGCCAGTCAACGGGTTGAGGGGAATCTGTCCAGAAACAAAGAGAAAACCTCCCGCCGCAACTGCCTGAGAATACGGACCAACTGCTGCCGGCGCCTTGTCAGTATTGATAACCCTCAACACAGTAACACCTCCTATTTCCGTTAATTATATCACTTGAGAATGGATGAAGTCGCGGAATATGCACTTAACGGAAACCGTTTATCGAGAAGAGAACATGTAAAATCTATAAATATATGGTAGAAGAAATTCTTGCAAGAAGGGCATTAACAAAGTCTAATATTCCATTGACAGATTTCACTATCAATCCTTACGTTGGATGCAGTATCGGATGCAAGTACTGTTTCGCTAAGTTCATTGGCTCCTTCAAGAACTATGGAGGTGTATGGGGAAGAGATGTGAGAGTCAGAAAAAATATTGCATCACTTCTGAGAAGGGAGATTATCAGGCATCCCAAACGGACGATTTTTCTAAGTACGGCATGTGATCCTTATCAGTACATTGAAAAGAGATACTGCCTAACCAGAACGATACTCAAAATTATTATCTCTCACAGGATCCCCGTCTACTTGATGACTAAATCCGCTTTGATAAGGAGAGACCTGGACTTGCTCCAGGCCGCGGAAGGCGAAGCGAAAGTCTTAGTGACGATAACAACGGATAGAGAAGATGTGAGGAAGGTTCTTGAACCGGGTTCTTCTTCCTTTGAAGAGAGACTCGAGACGATTGATTTCTTAAGA
>JAFGAP010000044.1 GCA_016933635.1 Kosmotogaceae bacterium | reverse complement strand
GAGATATTGCATCCTGAGCCATCTGAGAGAGTCCTTCGGGGGTAAGCTGGCCTGCGTAAAGGGCCTGCATTCCCGGGCTGAGGACGTCGTCGTACAGAGAAGGCTTCTGTGTCGTGAAGACAGATCCTACCCAGTAAACCCATGGAGAAGCGTTGTTGTTGTAGACACCTAGAACTTCTTCCAGCAGAGGATCCGGTGGAATCGATGCTCCGACAACGGCAGGGATGTTGTAGGTAATTCCGGCGAAGATCGTACCGAATTCCGGAGTGGCGCAGAACTTGATTATCTCTTTTGAGTCCTCGAGGTTCTTGACGTTCGATGTAATTGCTATGGCTCCATCGAGATAAGTGTAAGCATATGGCGTCTGATCCGCCGTAGCAGGCGGAACCATGAAGTAGCCAACGTTTACGTCTGGATTCAGATCTTTCCATGTCTGATAACCCCAAACTCCGTAGAATACCATCGCTGCCTGACCGAAGGCAAACGCCGCGTCCTGGTCGACAGTCGTGTTGCCCATGAAGCCATCCTGATAGAATACCTTGAGGTCATTGAGCTTTTTGTTCAGATCAGTGAACTTTGGATCGAGGAAGTTCGTTTCGCCGTCTGTTAGTGCCTTTATCCAGTCGGGTCCAAGAACACTGACTCCACACATCGCGTGCTGCATCGTGAGAGCCCATGCTTCCTTACCAGTAGTAAAGAACGGGACGATACCATTCTTCTTGAGTACTTCAGCATTGGCGACAAGTTCGTCCCAGGTTTCCGGTTCTTCCAGTCCGTACTGATCGTAGAAGTCCTTGTTGTAGAATATTCCGACTACCTGGACCGCAAAGGGAACTCCGTAGACCTTGTCTTCCCATGTAACTGAGTTTAGAGAAGCCTGCGGGAAGTTGGACATATCCGTGAACTCGTCGATCGGCAGGTAAAGGCCATTTTCGATCAAAACCTGAGTTCTTCCTCCGGGAAGTCTTCTGGAGTAAACAATATCCGGACCTTCACCGGTTTGGAGAGCTAGAGCAACCTTTGAATCGTATTCTGTCGGTGCGAAGGCAGTGTATTCGATCGTGATGTCGAGACCTTTGCTCTTCAAGGTCGCTTCGACTTCTTCCCACACCTGAGCGTCCTGCGTTCGCCAGCTCCAGATAGTTACTTTGCCGGCAAATGCGCTTAATGCGATAATCGCGACCAAAGCCAGTAACAAGAATTTTTTCATACTTTCCCCTCCTACAAAATAAAGTTGAGAACATACTTACGGTATACCACAATAGACATATCACAGATAAAGCAAAACCCGGTAAAGACCGCGCTTGTATTTCATAAGAAAAGTGAATAAGAATAAGGACCGACGACCTATATTGTTAGTATGATTATACAATATGTACTAATCCAAAATAAAGCTCCGAAAACCATTGCACAGGCAAGATCAGTAGAGCTCATTGCCAGAATTCAGCACTATGCCGGCCATAATGGAAGACGAAAGAGCTCATTCCTGTGAAATTCCATTTCCCGTGCAAACAGACTACTTTTCGCTGAGACAATATTAGAAAATCTCCGATACAGTAGCATCTATGAATGCCGGGCCAAACTGAGACTCTTTATTCAAGGGTGTGGTTTAGGTGAGAAATTGACTACATGAAACCAGATTAATCATATAGAATCGTATTACGAGCAAAAAACATGACATATGATGATCCGTTAGGTCGGAGTTTACGATCATTGAATTGTCTCTTGGAGGTGGCAGATGGAAAGAGTTACGGTAACCATTGAGGCCAGTATGGGAGGTACTGTCGACGGCTTCCTGTTGATGAGACACAGAGATGTCGAGTCCCTCAAAGAGGCACTTGTCACAGATGATTTCGAAAGAATGATGGATATTGCGAAAGATTTGAATAACGAGGGAAGATGCTGCGGATTTGACTTCATTGCTTCTATAGGAACGAAGCTGTACGCCGCTGCCTCCGAGAAGAACAAGCTGGCCACCGAAATCTGCGTGGACCTTTTCAGCTGGTATATGACGAGAATCAGGACGGAAGTATTCGGGGAGTGAACTAGCTTCAGACGAAGAGAGATCTGGGAGGTTACGATTGATTCTGAAACCTATGGAGCAGCCGGTTTTACTGGAAAGGATATCAGATAAACCTGCAATAGCCATCACCGTTGGTGATCCTGCCGGGATCGGGCCGGAAATCGTCTCTAAGGCCATCGCAGATGGGGAGATCTTCGAGATCTGCAGACCAGTTGTGGTAGGCGAACTCGGGACTCTTCAAAGAGAAATAGACAGAAACTATCTGGGGCTACAGATAGAGGCAGTCTCCGAGATAACCGATCATACGGAATTCTCTCCGGGAACTCTTACTTTGATCGACATGGGAAACCTCGATAGGCTACCGGAGTACGGAAAAGTGAATAGATCCTGTGGAAGAGCGGCCTTCGAATATCTCGAGAAGGCGGTCGAGCTGACGGAAGAGGGAAGAGTATCGGCAATTACAACCGCACCGATAAACAAGCTTTCTATCAAGGCTGCGGGAATACCTTACGCGGGTCACACCGAGATTCTCGGCGCCCTGACGGAGACAATTGATCCCCTGACGATGTTCGAGATCGCGGGAGAGATGAGAGTTTTCTTCCTCTCGAGACACTTATCGCTAATAGATGCCTGCAGAATGGTAAAAAAAGACAGGGTCTACAATTACATATTGAGATGCGAAGCGGCTCTGAAACAGCTGGGAATACAGCGGACGAAACCGATCGGTGTGGCGGCTCTCAATCCTCATGGAGGAGAAGGCGGTCTCTTCGGAAGCGAAGAGATCGAAGAGATTATCCCGGCAGTAGAACTCGCAATAGAGAAGGGTATAGACGTTGTTGGTCCCGTAGGTGCCGATTCGATCTTCAACATGGCGAGGAAGGGCGCCTTCTCAGCCATCATCTCTATGTATCATGATCAGGGACACATAGCAACGAAGACCCTTGATTTCGAGAGGACGGTTTCTATAACCCTGGGAATGCCTTTTCTCAGAACTTCCGTGGATCATGGAACGGCCTTCGACATAGCCGGAAAGGGAATCGCCGATCCCACAAACTTGATCGAGGCAGTGAAAGCCGCGGCTCGGTATTCGTAGATCTCATCAATTCTCTTCATTTAGTTTCTTTGATGTCTAACTGTGTTCACGACAGACTATTATTAATAACTTGAAAAGTATCATGCCCGGCTGCTTTTATTAAGGTCTTCAAGCATTTAGCGAATCGATTTTTCAATATCCGCTCTCGTGATTTTTCGACTATCTAATTCAGCAGATTTTCTACGCTTCTTCCGAGGAGCTTCTCTTTGATCCAACGTTACAGAATGCTAGCAAAGAATTCCGCTTCCCTGAAGCGAAGCATGGAATGGGCTATAATAGAAGATCAAATACTTTTCCAGAAAGGAAGTTTCATGAGCACAATGGAAAGCAGAAGGGCCAATCCGCTGGTATCGAGTGAAAACTCCAACGAAGGATTCAATGCGATAAGCCATATATTGGCCGCCGTTCTTGCCCTTGCAGGTCTGGTCCTGCTAGTAGTCTTTTCCGCCATGCAACAGAAGTGGCTCCATCTGGTTAGCTTTTCGATATACGGAACGACCGTCGTAGTTTCAATGACCTTGAGCGGTCTTCTCCACTTCTTCCTCTGGTTCAGAAAGTATTTCAAGATCTTCGCGATCCTCGATCACAGCGCAATATACTTGCTTATCGCCGGTACCTACACCCCTTTCTGTCTCGTCGTAGTAGGAGGCTGGGTTGGTTGGACGGTCTTTGGGATCATCTGGGGACTCGCTATCCTCAACATAGTGCTGAAGTCTGTTTTCTTCTCCACCATGCCGCTATGGATGTCGATGGCAGGATACCTCTCGATGGGGTGGCTTTCGCTTGCCATGGTCTACAGCGTCTACATACGTCTGGGGCTTTCAGCAATCCTCCTCCTGCTTCTCGGTGGCTCCTTCTATACGGTAGGCGCGGTGATCTTCATACGGGAGAAACCGAATCCCTTCCCAGGCAAGTTTGGTAACCATGAGATCTGGCATATCATGGTCATGCTCGGCAATCTCACCTTCCTTCTCATGATGTTTATCTACGTCTTGCCTTACTGATCAATCTGTCAGTTCTATGAGATTCTTTCAAAATTCCGTCTCGTTTCGGAACGTAAAATCCTGCTGAAATCCCTTGCCATGAACCGAATTTGTCGTAGATTCGCCGTACTTCCCTTGATTATAGCAGTTATGGAAGATTTCACTTGTCACTTCTGAAATTCTTATCTTGAATTAATACAAGGATAGTACAATAAATTGAAGTCAACTTAAATATATTTAAGGTAGAGTTTGACTTTTCAAGTTAGAAGTTGTATAATGAACGTAGTTGAAAGTATCTTTAAGTTCAACTTATGTTTTGGAGGTGGACCGATGAAATACTCTATAAGCAACTGTCCCGTCTGCGGGGGGAAGATGACGATCACTGAGTACAAATGTGATAGTTGCGGTACTGCAATAAGGGGAAGATTCGAGCTTGACGATATCATGAAACTTTCTGCCGAACAGCTTGATTATCTGAAGACCTTTATCAAGAATCGAGGCAATCTTTCCGAGGTTCAGAAGGAGCTGGATATCTCCTATCCCACGGCGAGGAACAGACTCGAAGATATAGTGAGGGCAATGGGCTATCAGGTTGTCGACAAGGATAGGGAAGAAGCGTCGAGAATCCTCGAAAGGCTTGAGTCCGGGGAACTGCAGCCAGATGAAGCTCTCGAAATGCTTAGAAAAGTCAGAAAAAAGAAGTAGGTGATTTAAGTGGACAGAGAAGAGGTTCTAAAAATCCTGAAGCTCGTTGCGGATGGTAAGGTTTCTCCCGAGCAAGGAAGGGATTTGCTTGAAGAGTTCTTTGAATCATACGAAGAAGAAAAGTCGGGAAGGAGATTCTCTGTAGAGGTTGTGGATAACCTAACGGGGAAGGTCGAGGCAAATATAAGGCTCCCAGTGAGGCTCGCAAAATTCGTCGGAAACTTCGTGAAGGAGAAGGACGCGAACTTCAAGATAGGAGACAGAGTCGTCGACTACAATCTTAAGGAAGTCCTAGAAGAGGTAATCAAGAGCGGAGAATCCGTTGAAATAGATACCGAGGGCAAGAGAGTAACGATAAAGATAGAGGATTGAGGGGGTATGGTCGTGGAGAAAAAGTTTGAATTTGACAGCGCCGGAATCGAGATTCTCAAGATCTCCTCAGCTAGCGCGGATCTTCAGATCGACCTTGTTGAAGAGGGAAACGTGATCGCATACGTCGAAGTAGGTGCGAATGATTATGTGCCCGAAGCTGAGAGTTCGGGTAAGAGGCTGAGCATAAAGTTCCAGAAGGGGACGAACATAAACATTCCCTTCATCAAGAATCTCTTTGACGGCGGAGCAGAGGTCAAGAGCGTAAGACTGCTCGTGCCAAAGTCTATAAGGGAGCTGGACGCAAACAACGCTTCCGGTGATATCGCCATAACTGACTTCGACCTGAGAAGTCTTAAGATAAACAACGTCAGCGGTGATGTAAAAATCGAGAACTGCTCTGTGGAAAATCTGAACTTCAGTACAGTGAGCGGAGACTTGAACTTCATCGCCTCGAATTATAGAAGAGGCAAATTCGGCTCGGTCTCGGGCGATCTCAG
>JAFGAP010000043.1 GCA_016933635.1 Kosmotogaceae bacterium | reverse complement strand
GCATGTACCCCGTTAAGTCTCTTATCGACATACATTGTATGCAGAAGCGGTTGGTCAAAGCCAGTCAGGAACTTATTTGCAACAATCAGGAATCGATACTTGTCGGTGTTGAACTCCCCAGCCGTTTGTGATTCAGAGAAGCCGTTCATATTCGCTTCGGTGTAGTCTATACCGCCGTCACGAACAGTCCCCGAAAATGCGACGAGAGCCTTTATCGTGTCGTAGCCCTTCTCCTTCACGTATCTGTCGAATGCCTGACGATACCTCACGGCGTGGAGCCTCGAGCTCGTCACGATCATGGCCTTAGCTCGGCTTTTAATTCTGTCCATCGTGAACTGCCTGAAGTGTTCAATGATTATCTCAATTTTCTTCGAGATCGTGTATTCACTTTCTCTGACGAACTTCTGGAGAAGGTAAGAGGCTTTGGCCTTTTCGAACTGCGGATCCTCTTCGATCTTCTTGAGCAGTCTGAAATAAGTCTTGAAGGTCGTGTAGTTTTCTAGAACATCCATTATAAAGCCTTCCTCTATCGCCTGTCTCATGGAATATATACTGAAAGGTTCGAATTTGCCGTCGGCTCTTTTGACCCCGAAGGTTTCCAGTGTTTTGTTCTTTGGAGTTGCCGTGAATGCGAAGTAGCTCACATTCGGCAATCTTCCTCTTTTCTGCATCTGATCCGTTATCTTGTCTTCGAGATCTTCTGATTCAACTCCGTCTCTAATCTCTGCTTCCTCAAGAGTCTCTACCGCGAGAACCTTGTTCATGTCCCTGACAGTCTCTCCACTCTGGGAGGAGTGAGCTTCGTCTATTATTACTGCGAATCTATCACTCTTCAGTTCCCCTATCTGATCCACAATGACAGGGAACTTCTGAAGTGTCGTTACAATTATGTCTCTTCCGTTTTCGAGCGCCTCTCGCAACTGACGAGAAGTCTTTTCAATATTCTCAAGCTTTCCCTTCACATCTTCGAACTGCCCTATAGTGTTCTGAAGCTGTCTATCTAAGACTCTCCTGTCGGTTACCACTATTACTGAGTCAAAGAGTCTTCTATCATCAACGTGTAAATTGGAAAGATGGTAGGCTAGCCAAGCTATCGTGAAGCTTTTCCCACTACCCGCGCTGTGTTGCACTAGGTAGCTGTTCCCAATTCCGCTAGCTTTCGAATCCTCTATTAAGCGGTGAACTGCGTCCAGCTGATGGTATCTGGGGAAGATCATTGCTTTCTTTCCGGTCGGCCTTCCATCTTCGTCTAGAATATCTATTACTTGAATGAAGTTCTGTATGAGATCGAGTATCCCGTCTCTCGACCAGACCTCTTCCCAGAGATAAGAAGTGGCATATTTGTTGTAGCCAGAAGGGGGATTTCCAGCACCGGTACCATCACCCCTGTTGAAAGGGAGAAAACGTGTCGCGTCCTTCTTCAACTCAGTCGTCATGTAAACCAGTTCGGGATCAACGGCGAAATGGGCGAGGCACCTGCCAAATCTGAACAGCGGTTCGACGGGATCGCGGTCTTTTTTGTACTGGCGCATAGCATCTTCAACAGTCTGACCGGTAAGATTGTTCTTCAACTCGGCAGTGAACACCGGAAGGCCGTTGAGAAATACCGCCATATCCAGACTGTTTTCATTTTTCCTGCTGTATTTCAGCTGTCTCACTACCGAGAAGATGTTGGCTCTGTACAGCTCTTGAAGGCTCTCGTTCACGCCGGTAACCGGCTTGAAAAAAGCGAGTTTGAAGTGCGAGCCGAGAGACTTAATCCCTTTTCGAAGGATATAGAGTGTTCCGTAATCGTCCACAGCATTCTTTATTCGTTGGAGAAGGCTATCTTTGGCCTTGATGCCAGCCGCTTTCTGGTATTTCTGCCACTCTTTTGGCTGGGTGGCATAAATGAATTGGAGAAGATCCGAGGG
>JAFGAP010000042.1 GCA_016933635.1 Kosmotogaceae bacterium | reverse complement strand
GCGTGCAATCTCTTTGTCCTTGCCATTTTACTCCTCCACTGATATATATCCTTCTAGTATGTACATATAACGTTTCGTATCCGCCGTTCACCCGTTCTTCATACTCTTCGCGGCTGTTTCGAGACAGGTTGGAAGAGAATATCGCGCGATAGCGGGTAAAACCGAACTTCCGCAGGAGTTTGATGACGTTGTTAGCTGAGTGAGCGAACGGGAAGCTTGAGCAGGGGGCTCTCCCTTGATCTCACGGAATGACGTCGTTCGATTCTGGTGCGAGCTTCGTGAGGATCTGATATTGTTCTTCTAGCCCTTTCTTCAGATTGGATACTGCTTCTGCTTCCGTTAGACCCTGGTCCGCACCATTCGTGACCAGATCGACAGCCACGTAGTACTTACTTTCCTTATGGATCTGAATAATGGTTTTCATGCTTTCCAATTTACACCGCGCATCAGGTAACGGATACTTTTTATCTTTTATGAAGAGCTTACCTACAAATGACGTGGAGAACGTTCAAGTATGGCTTTGGAAGAAGAGCTAAGGTTATTGCGGCAGGATGTGGCATATATAAACGTGGTTCTCGCGGACTTTGTGGAGGATTCTGCGCTAACGAGCGATGAAGAAGGCCTGCTAAGGATGGCACGTGAGGCAGTGCATCGTGGCGATCTTTCAGATTTTATTGACTGACGCAGAAGAGCTATGAGCTATGATAAGAGATCAAGGTCCACAAGAGCGTGAAAAAGTTCTTCAATGAGATTCAACGTGTAAGTGATTATTTGTAGATGCTACTTCTATGACCGATTCTCAAAATTACTATCGTTGCGTTATCTATATCAAATATGACTCTGTAATCTCCAATTCTAAACCGGTACGTACCAATCTTAGGGTTGATCAATTTTCGTGCATTTTTCCGGGGATCAAAGGCATATTCTTTGAGTTTCAGAGCAATCCTCTGTTGGGTATTCGGATCGATGGAGTCTAAATCCTGTAAAGCGCGATGAGTGAATACGATCTCAAACATCAATGAGATCCTCGAGCCGTTTCACCTTACCCGTTTTATATTCGTTTCGGGCCTCTTCGATAGACTG
>JAFGAP010000041.1 GCA_016933635.1 Kosmotogaceae bacterium | reverse complement strand
CTTAATGGCGAAAAGAGGCGGTTTTATGAATATTGAGAAGTGGATCAACAGGACCTACCCTGTTTTCGAGGGAAGTTCAACTCTTGAGACTGTCTTCAGCGTTAAAGCATTGGCAGGACTCACAAATATAATCTCCGTTGATAAAGAACGAAGACTGTCTGGCACTGCAAGGTTGGATGAGATTGATGACTCCGATCTTTCGAGAAAACTCTCAGAAATCGTAGTTGAGCCGGTTTTTTACTGCCGTGACTCCGATTTCATAGAAGATGCCGCGCTAATGCTAATTGAGAGTCATGACTATGTTCTTCCCGTCGTTGACGACGATTTTGTCGTCATAGGAGCAATTGGTGTTTTCGAAATTCTGGAAGGTTTAATGGAATTTACTGCTATGGACAGACCCGGTGCCAGAATCTCGATAATTCTAGAGGACAAGCCGGGTGCTCTTAGAGATGTAGTTGATTTTCTTGCAGAAAAGGAGGTAAACATTCTCTCAATTATCACTTCGACTGCAGAAAGTAATGAATTCAAGCGAGTTGTAATAAGAACAGATGAGTCAGACATAAGCCTGATCGCCGACATTCTCGGGGAAAAGGGGATCTCTTTTGAAAGTATAAGCGAAGAGGAGGGGTTCAGTGTCTGAAACCCTAAGCTATCTAATTCTAGGTGCAGTACAAGGAGCTACTGAATTTCTTCCTGTTTCGTCGTCTGGTCACCTAACAATCTTCTCTACTTTACTCAAAGTTCCTCTTGATCCCGAATCAAAAGCGGCATTTTTTGCAGTCCTTCACCTGGCAACTTTTTTTGCCGTTCTAATGTTCACATTCAAAGATATTCGAGGAATACTCACAGGTCTATTTAAACCTGAAAAGAGGAGAGTTTCACTCAGATTTATTGTGTTGCTTCTTGTGGCAACTATTCCCGCAGTTCTGGTTGGCTTTCTACTAGAAGATGAAATCAAGTCTCTCTTCTCCGATGTTGCATTTACTTCGATCATGCTTTTCGTCACGGCAGCTGCTTTATTCATTTCGGATGCATTGAAGGGTGAACGTAAAATCCTTGATCTTTCAATTGCAGGTGCGCTTTCTATTGGCATTTTCCAGGCAGCTGCAATAGCCCCTGGAATATCAAGAAGCGGGTTGACGATATTCGGTGCATTGCTTATTGGAATGATCAGAAGCGATGCAGTTAGATTCTCCTTTCTTCTTAGTCTTCCAGTTACATTTGGTGCCGGAGTTTTGGAGCTCTCCAAAGTAAGTCTTCCTATATCGACCGTCCTTCTGGCATGTCTTCTTGCCTTTTCAACTGGCATTGTTGGGCTTTGGCTCCTCAAGAAACTTGTTCTGAAGCGACGTCTGAGATTCTTTGGCTTTTACTGTATAATTATAGGGATAGTAGGTTTGATTTTTCGAGGAGTGATGTGATTTGGATTTGAATCTCCTCTTTCCCGGCTCCTTGGTGTATGTGCCGGGAATGATGGATGCACCCACAAGTAGCTGTGTTTTGCTTGTGGAAGATCACAAGAAAATTCTCATCGATCCGGGTGGTTTCTCTTCGATGAAAGTTTTGGAAGACAGATTGACTTCTCTAGGTCTTTCCCCGGACAATATAACCGACATATTGCTCACTCATTTTCATCTTGATCATGCTTTCAACAGTATTTTCTTCTCTAATGCAACGATACATTTACATGAAAGCTTCTCCACCAGGGAGTACAGCTCATTTGGTCCAATAATTGGATCTGTGTATTGTAAGATCATTGACTCCTGGAAATGTATCGAGACCTTCAAAGGTGGCGAAAGGATTCTGGGAGCAATAGATGTTCTCAGTTCGCCATATCATTCAAGAGATCATGTGTCCTTCTTTCTTGAAACGGAAAATTATGGAAGGGTTTTCATTTGTGGCGATATCTGCACGAGACAGATACATTATCATGAAATGCGAAAAGGAATGAGATCAGATCCAGCGGCTGCTTTCGTCTTGAAACACTTTGAGAGAGCAGACAGTGTTATTTTCTCTCATGACCTTCCGCTGTTCAAGAGGTGATTAAATGAAGGTGCTTTTCGTATCTTACGAGGTCTATCCTATAGCAAAGGTAGGGGGTCTAGCTGATGTTGCAGGATCCCTTCCGAAGTATCTTAAAGAGCTTGGAGTCGAGATTGATTTGTTAATGCCATTTCACAAGTCAATAGACAGAAATCTGGCTATCAGAATGGATAAGCATATCAAAACCAGGTTCGTCAAAAGAGAGTTTTCTTTTGACGTTAGTAGGATGGAGTTGCCAAAGAGTGATGTAAACGTTTTTTTATTCGATAACGAAAGACTTATGGACTCAGAGGAGATCTATGGTGCATCGGATTTTGGTCTTCAGGCAATGTGTTTTTCCGATGCTGCCTCTGGATTTGCAGTTGAACAAGGATACAATATTGTTCATCTCAATGATTGGCAAACCGGTTTGATCGCAGTATATCTCAAACATTCCGAAGCAGAGTGCAAGACCGTTTTTTCTATTCATAATCTAGCTTATCAAGGTTCATATGGCAAGGAATACCTAGATTTGTCAGGGATCGATGAAAACTATTGGAATGAGATCTCTGAGGAAGGAAAAATCAACTTCCTAAAAGCCGGGCTCGTTTTTTCAGATAAGCTTAGCACCGTATCTCCAACCTACGCAAAAGAAATACAGACGAAAGAATATGGAGCCGGCCTTGAAAACATTCTTTCTAGAAGGCGGAGTGACCTGGTTGGAATCTTAAACGGCATTGATTACAACGAATATGATCCCGAAAGAGATGGTCGACTATGGACAAACTTCTGTCAAGACAATATTGAAAGCAAGAAATCCAATAAAGCTAATTTACAGCAGCTTCTGGGTCTTCCGAAAAAAGACGATGCTTTGATTGGTCTGATTTCACGTCTTGTGGATCAAAAAGGACTCGACTTGATTGAAGATATCAAGGATGAGTTGATGAAGCTTCCCGTTCAAATAGTAGTTTTGGGAACGGGAGAAAGCAAGTATGAGGATATGTTCAAGATGCTTCAAAAGAATTATCCGGAAAAAGTGGCTGCGAGATTGACATTTGATCTCGATCTTGCCCAAAAGATTTACGGTGGAGCAGATATGTTCTTGATGCCCTCTAGATATGAACCATGCGGACTCGGACAAATGTTTGCTATGAGATACGGGACTATTCCAGTCGTCAGATACACCGGAGGGCTCGCCGACACTGTTCATGAATTCGATCCCGAAAACAATGGTAACGGCTTTGGATTCGTTGAGTACAGTGCCGAAAAACTGCTTGAAGCTTTGAAGAAAGCTCTCAGTGTTTACAATCAACCGGAGCTTTGGAAAAAAGCTGTTCGAAATGCGATGAGACAAGATTTCTCATGGGGAGTCTCTGCAACGAATTACCTCTCCCTGTATAAGAAGATTTTGGAGGCCAGTAGCGATGCCTGAACTCAGAAAGGATCCGATAATCAAGAGGTGGGTAATTATTGCAACAGAAAGAGCTAGACGACCTCATGATTTCATAAATGCAAAGGAAAAGGTTGAATCAGCCTTTTGCCCGTTTGACTATGGCAATGAACATACAACACCTCCAGAAATCATGGCTTTCAGGCCCGCAGATACTGTTAAGGACAGCCCAGGCTGGTGGGTGAGAGTCGTACAGAACAAGTTTCCGGCTCTAGATTCAAATATTGAGCCCGAGCGATTCGGTCATGGCATGTACGATGTCATAAAGGGTTTCGGGACCCACGAAGTGATAATTGAGACACCTGATCACAACGCTTCTATGGCCACCCTATCGTATGAACAGGTTAGAGAAGTAGTCTGGGCATACAAAGAACGTCTTCAGACGCTCGAAAAGGACAGTAGGATAAAGTACATCTTGATATTCAAGAATCATGGAAGAGAGGCCGGTGCTTCGCTTGTCCATTCTCATAGTCAGCTTATTGCTACACCAATAGTCCCAAAAAGAGTCGCAGAAGAGATAGCTGGTGCGGCTGACTATTACCGTTTCAGAGAGAGATGTGTATACTGTGATATGGTGAATCAAGAGACTCTTGAAGGGACACGAGTAGTTGAGGAAAACAGCGATTTCGTAGCTTTTGAACCATTTGCTGCTAGGTTCCCATTTGAGACTTGGATTGTTCCGAAGGTTCATAGTCACAATTTTGGGGAGATATCCGCTAATCAAATCGAGAGTTTTTCTATTATTCTCAAGAATATGTTGCTAAGAATCTACAAAGCTTTAGATAATCCACCATATAATTTTATGATGCACACAGGAATAAGGGGAATTGACGAATCGAATTACTATCACTGGCATTTGGAAATAGTACCAAGGCTTACAAGGGTTGCCGGATTTGAATGGGGATCGGGTTTCTATATAAACCCTATGCCTCCTGAGCATGCAGCAATTTATCTTCGTGAAGTCAGCATTGAGGAGGAATGAAAATGGAAACGAAAGTAAGCGACAAACTCCTTAAACATCTTGAAGGCCTTGCAAAGCTAGAACTACGGGATGACGAGCGCATTGAACTGAAAAAGGATATTGAGGAGATACTGCAATATATGACGCTTCTGGATGGGGTAGAACCTGACGCTTACGAGATGATCACTCCAGTTGAGAAGAGCCTTGAACCTAGGGAAGACGAGGTAGTTGAGTTCAAGGAATCGATACTCATTCGAGATCTCTTTCCCGAAGCAGAAGGAAGCTATTTGAAGGTGCCTAGGATTTATAAAGAAGAAAAATGAGCAGGGAGTCTGGTAAGAGATACGAGGATATCGCATGCGAATACTTGAAAAAAACTGGATACAGGATAATAGCAAGGAATGTTACGTACAGATTCGGGGAAATAGATATCGTTGCTCTCGAAGGCAAGATTCTGGTCTTTGTTGAAGTGAAGGGAGGAAGTTCGTTAGTACTCCCGAGATATCGCGTAGATGAAAGAAAGATTCGAAGATTGGAATTAGCTGCCCAGAGATATATTCTGATTGAAAAGCCTGAATTTGATGAAGCTAGGCTGGATGTAATTGAGATTCTAGGAAACGGAGTAGTTAATCATATTAGATCTGTTGGAAGGTGGTAGAGTGCTTAGAGATGACCGAGCAGTTAACCTGGAGTACAAGAGATGGCTTGGTAGTGCATCTGATGAGATCAGAGATGAACTGAAAGATCTCACTCCGGAAGAAATTAGAGAGAGATTTGCTCTGGATCTCGAATTTGGAACAGGTGGAATGCGTGGTGTAATTGGCGCAGGTACAAACAGGATGAATTCTTTCACCATCAAGCGTGCCTCTTTAGGCTTTGGACGCTGGATTTCAGAGAATTACAGTGATCCATCTGTTGTAATAGCGTTCGATACTAGGCATAAATCTGCGCAGTTCGCCGAAACGACGGCAGAGGTTCTTTCTTCCATGGGTATAAGAGTGCACGTATTCATCGAACCCATGCCGGTTCCAATACTTAGTTTTGCAGTGAGAGAGTTAAATGCCAGCGGTGGTGTCGTAATAACGGCTAGTCACAATCCACCGCAATACAACGGTTATAAGGTCTACACTTCTGATGGGACCCAGGCTGTACCTGTCTATGCGAAGGAGATAATAGAAAGAGTCGAAGCGTCGGACTATTTTGAGAATTTCACTCCGAGAAGTGAATTGATAAATAGCATCCCGAATTCGCTTCTTGAGAAATACATCGACACCGTGAAAAAAAACATTCTAGGACTTACTTCTGACTATGAAGAACTGAGTGTTGTTTACTCACCCCTGCATGGGAGCGGTAACTTTCCCGTTTACAAAGCTCTTACAGTGCTTGGACACAAAGTGAAGCGAGTTGAGGAGCAGGCCATACCGGATGGAAATTTCCCGACGGTGCAGAGCCCAAATCCGGAAGATCCAAGAGCCTTTTCCATGGCTCTCGATGTTGCGAGAGAAATAGGCGCAGATCTTATAATAGCAACGGACCCCGACTGCGACAGATTGGGGATAATGGTGGCACACAATGATGATTACATTCCAGTTAACGGAAATCAGACTGGCGCAATAATGACTTCCTTCATACTGGAGCGACTTGGAGATTCACTGCCTTCAAATCCGTTTATTGTGAAAACGATCGTTTCGACTGATCTTGTGAAGAGGATCGCATCCAAATACGGCGTTGAAGTGAAGGAGACTCTTACTGGATTCAAGTTTATTGGCGAAATCATTGAAAAAGCTGAAAAGGATGGAAAAGGGAACTATCTTTTTGGATTTGAAGAGAGCTATGGTTCGCTGTTTGGAAAACACGCAAGAGACAAAGATGCGGTCAGCGCTGCGGCACTAGCCTGTGCAATCGGTGGATACCTTAAACGCAAAGGGATGACCATGATCGACTATCTTGAAGAAATCTATAGCGAATTCGGATACTTCCAAGAGGTACTTGTGAATAAAGAGTATGAAGGAATTCAAGGAAAGGAAAAGATTGAGTCGATAATGAGTGGACTTAGGAGTATTGAGCCAAAGAAGCTAGAAGAAATGGCCATCAAAGAATTGAGGGATTATTTGAATGGTTATGATGACCTCCCACCTTCAGATGTAATATCCATGGAAATGGAAAGTGATTGCAAAATAATCGTGAGACCCTCAGGAACAGAGCCAAAAGTCAAGTTCTACCTTATGGTTAGGGGAAATAACAAAGAAGAAGCAGAGAAGAAGATAGAAGAAATGAAAGAACTGGTTGAAGGGATTGTAGGCTTATGAACTTCAGGTACGCGCACATTCTATACAGGGGAGATGACTTTCTTACACCAAAAAGAGCGACTTTTGATCACAGAACAAAGACTGGGTTCATGACCACTTGGTCTATTGATCATTCAGCTGAACTGCTTAAATATAAATATTGGAATTGCCTGAGTGCTTATGGCCTAGAGAGCGCAATGAGACGTAAGATCTCTTTCGAAAGAAAACACAGCGACTCGAATCTACTGTATTTCAAATATGAACTAGAAGTTCCGGAAGCTCTTGAAAGCTATTTCGATCAGACAACACTTGAGATCATTTCTAAGAACTTGTCGATTAGAGAAACTACCGAAGAAGTGTACAAGATGCTGAAGGAGTACCAAGAAGGATCACTTAGCTTCAATGATCAAAGGTTTTCATCATGGCTTGCCATGAAAACTGGAGAACTGCAGTTAGGTGATAGCGAGAAAAGAGAGCTGGAGAAATCACTAATAAAGTATGTGGAAACGATAGTAGGTAGAGTTCTTTGGACAGTTTATAATGGAGATTTACCAAAAATGGGTAAGGATCTTTCTTCTATTGTCTATATGTACACGGAAATGCTTGACTTAATTGGTTCAAAATGATCATGAAGAGATTCGCTGCTATATTATCCTATGATGGAACAGATTTTTTCGGTTTCCAGAATCAGCCGGGACTACGAACGGTACAAGGTAAGTTTGAAGAAGCGCTGCACAGAATTCATAAATTCTGCATCTCCGGTCAGGGCGCAGGGCGTACTGATACCGGTGTTCATGGGTTTGGGCAGGTAATTGCGTTCGATTCGAATCTGGATCGTTTAGAAGCATCTACCATGAGAGACGCGTTGAACGCAAATCTTCCATCTGACATGTATGTAAGGAAAGTACAGGAAGTCGATGAGAATTTCAGCCCAAGATTTGCCGCAAAGAAAAGGATATACCACTATTACATACAAACTTCAAATGAACCGGACATTTTTAGAAGAAGGTTTGTCTGGTGGTTTCCCTATTCTCTCGATATTAAATCGATGAGAAGAGCAGCAGTCCACCTCCTAGGCGAACATGATTTTGCCGCATTTAGGACCGGGAAGGACGATAGAAATCCTGTTAGGACTATTACGGCGATAAGAATAGTAAGATACAAACCTTACATGATACTCATAAGGGTTGAAGGCGTTTCGTTCCTAAAGAGAATGGTGAGAAACATTGTTGGAACGCTTGTAAAAGTCGGAACAGGAAGTGTTTCAGAAGAATCAGTATCGGAGTTTCTTTCTTCCCATGATAGATCTACGCTACCGGGAACGGCTCCACCTCAGGGACTCGTATTTTACAAAGTTATCTTTGATGAATTCGAAACTTAGATGTGATGGACTATTTTTGGAACGTGGACTGTCTGAAAGCAAAATAAGACCAGCGATTTTAATCTGAAGCGGAAAAGTCGCTATTAATGGTATGATTGTTTTTAAGCCGGGCTGCAAGGTAATGTCTGACTATTTGATTCTTGTGGAAACCCTCGAAAAGTGAGTTCGTCGGCTAAACTAAAAAAAAGAGTAGGGTTTGGTAAGACTGGTACTTATCAAGAAGAGGAAAGAATGATCGGTGTTGCTATTGATATGTTTGTTGGTATTGATTAGCTAGTACTTGATAGTGTTCATCTGGCGCATTCCACTTTGATGTAGGTTGAGACTTGATCGACCATCGAGTGAATTAAGGGAGATTTCAGCTGAATCTACATAAATCCGAAAACTGATGTTTGAGGATGCTAAAAAATGGGATCTACTAACTGCAGATGTTGCCCTATTTTGCAGTGCGATCGGCGGGATTCTTAGGTGTTTTCTGAGAGACAGGAGTAAAGCTATGGTCTTGAAAAACATCAATTTTAGCTGTTTCTGGACTTGGGAGAAATGATTGACTGAGGAATTGATTGATTTAATCAAAGAACGAACTCAGCTTTGATTCTAGCAAGTGGCGGAAGAATAGAAAGGTTTGTGGGAAGGACAGAAGTCATCAGATTTGAAGGGAGGGAGAACCCCGATTTGTTAGTTAGGAGATCGGGATAGGTTTGAAATCCTTATTAGTAGGTTTATTACTGGTTCTTTCTTTTTCCGGAATAATGGCTCAGGAGATCTTTGATTTCGTTCCTGAAGATGTAGGTTATTTTCTTATACTTCGAGGATTGAGATCAACAATGGAAGTTCTCAGAGATAGCACAAATTTCTTTGGAGCTTATCTGGGAGATAATGGTTTTGGAGCTGAAAGAGCCTTTTATGGGATAATCGATGCAGCAGGATATAATGCTGAAGTGGATACCAGCTTCCTTAAATATGCGTTGAATAACGACATACTACTCGTCGGCGAAGGGATTGATCTTTCGCTTGATGATCTATTGATGTTCGATCCTTTCTACCTTCTTGAGAAGCTAAAGCTAACTGAGAACAGAGTTTTCATGGCTTGGAGAACGGACAGTTCCTTTGAGTTGCTAAAGGCAGTGGCGGCGCTTCTTGATATGTCAATATTCGTTCAGCCCGGCGAGAGCGTTAATGAACTCAGAAGCAATACTGGAACGCTTTTCTATAATGCTGCAGACGATTACTTGATAATTGGCGGAAACAAAGATGCAGTCACACTTGCTCTGAAAACTTATGAAGGAGAAGGAAGAAGGCTTCTAGAATCTAACGGCAAAGGAAGAGAAGTTGCTGAAATGAGCCATGATTATGCTTTGGCCGGTTACATTGATGGTGACCGTTTTCATCTAGATTTGGGTCTAGAATCAACTTTTTCGATTGAAAGCACAATTGTATTTGCTAGGCCAGAAGGACACACATTGACTGCAACAATAGTTCAGGATACGGTTTTTCTAGGCAATGAAGATCTTCAGAAGATGCTCTCTGTTTCCGACACGAAAGCACTGGAGGCCTCCAAAGAGACTTTTGGAGACTACACGATATTCTTTCCGTCTTCATCCGTTGAGACGCTGAGAAAGGAGCTTGCGCACTGGTTTGAACTTGATTTAGAGCCTTATAGAGAGCTTGCTGATTTTGTCGTACGGCTTTCCAAGGAGAGTATAGGAAATACGAGAATATATGGAGATCTCGTTTCCGAAACACCGAGAGTGACAGCAGTATTTACAAACAAAAGTTCGGATACTGAGGATTTCGAGAATTCCTTGAAAGAGTGGGGTGCTTTGCAGTCAGCACATAAGGACAGTCGGATTTACGAACTCGAGAACGATTTTGACACAATCTACTTTATTTTCTCCAGCGGATCAACTGTATTGACTTCTCTTTCACCGGATGAATACTACAGATTGCTTTCCGATGCCGAAAGTTTAAGTGACAACATTAGCTACGAGTTTGTACGAAATCTTGGCCTGGAAAAAGATATTGCACACGCTTTCATTGATATGAAGAAAGTCTTCAAGTCTCTGATGGGAGTGTCCGTAGATAGTGCTCTCTTCTACCAGCAGACGTTTGTTGAAAATGGTAATATGATTCACGCTCTCCGCTTTTATTGAGGTGATTTAATGGGATTGCTTTCCAAAATATTTGACAAGAACAAGATGCTTCTCAAGAAATACTCCAGGGTAGTTGAAAGCATAAACAGCTTCGAAGAAACCGTGAGTAAGTATGAAGAGGTTGACTTTCCAAAAAAGACCGAGGAGTTGAGAGCTAGAGTCTCCGAGGGTGAAACACTAGATTCAGCTCTTTCTGAAGCCTTTGCGCTGGTAAGAGAAGCCGCTAAGAGAACCGTTGGCATGAGACCGTTCGATGTGCAGCTAATGGGCGCTCTCGCGCTTGACGAAGGAAAAATAGCTGAGATGAAGACTGGAGAGGGAAAGACACTCGTGGCAACGATGCCTCTATATCTCAATGCCTTGTCTGGAAAGGGCTGCCATCTTGCGACCGTGAATGACTATCTGGCAAAGAGAGATGCTGGTTGGATGGGGCCGGTTTATGAGTATCTTGGATTGAAAGCTGGATTTATTCAGGCAGCGATGGAACCTTCTCAAAGAAAAGAGGCTTACGGTTGCGACATAACATATGGCACTGCCAACGAATTCGGATTCGACTATCTTAGGGACAATCTCGTGTATTCTCTCGAGAACAAGGTTCAGAGAGGGCACAACTATGTAATAGTTGACGAGGCGGATTCAATTCTGATAGACGAAGCAAGAACTCCCCTCATTATTTCCGGTCCGGCTCAAGACTCGTCCAATCTCTACAGGCAGTTCGCATTTTTTGCCAAACGCTTTGTAACGGAAAAGGACTTTGTTGTCGACGAAAAGGACAGAACAGTAACTCTCACAGAAGAGGGAATAGCAAAGGCCGAAAAACTGCTTCAGATTGACAATCTGTATGATCCGAGCAATTACGACTACATTTTCCATCTGTTGAATGCTTTGAAGGCAATGAATCTATATAAAAAAGAAGTCGATTATCTGGTGACTCAGGAGGGAGAAGTCGTAATTGTCGATGAATTCACCGGAAGGTTGTTACCGGGAAGAAGATATTCCGAAGGTTTGCATCAGGCAATAGAGGCTAAAGAAAACGTTCAGATTAGGCAAGAATCTGTGACATTCGCCACTATAACCTTCCAGAACTACTTCAAGCTGTATTCTAAAGTGTCGGGAATGACAGGTACTGCTGCAACTGAAGAATCTGAGTTCATCTCCATGTACAACACGCCAGTTGCGGTTATTCCTACAAACAAGAAAGTAATACGAGAGGATAAAGAGGATTCGATCTACAATACCAGGGAAGAAAAGAATGAGGCAATTATCAATGAGATTGCAGATCGTTATGAAAAAGGACAGCCCGTTCTCGTTGGTACTACTTCGATAGAGAAGAGTGAGCTCTTAAGT
Source organism: Kosmotogaceae bacterium (assembly GCA_016933635.1). Taxonomy (GTDB): domain Bacteria; phylum Thermotogota; class Thermotogae; order Petrotogales; family Kosmotogaceae; genus Mesotoga. The sequence goes on along the minus strand of JAFGAP010000041.1, from coordinate 11,605 downwards.
ACGCTGCTGCAAAAAAAAGGCGTGCCCCACGAGGTTCTGAATGCCAAATATCATGAAAGAGAAGCAGAGATTGTTGCAAAAGCCGGTGAGCGAAAGACGGTTACAATTGCAACAAACATGGCTGGACGAGGAACAGATATTAAGCTGGGTGATGGAGTAGTAGATCTTGGCGGACTATATGTTCTCGGAACCGAAAGGCACGAAAGCAGGAGAATTGACAACCAACTAGTTGGTAGATCAGGCAGACAGGGGGATCCAGGAGAATCAAGATTCTTCCTTTCGACCGAAGACGATCTCTTGCGCCTTTTCGGCGGCGAGCGAATGCAATCTATTATGAATACTTTGAAGATTGAAAAGGGGCAACCAATCGAACACCCGCTTCTAAGCAGGATAATCTCATCTGCGCAGAAGAAGATCGAAGGAATGCATTTTGAAGTAAGAAAGAGACTTTACGAACTGGATTCTGTGATTGACCAGCAGAGGAGCGCAATATATGCTCATAGAGATTGGGTGCTCAAAGGTGAGGAAATCGATTCTAATGTATTTGAAATCATCGAAGATGTCGTAGAACGAAGATTGTCAGGTCTCGATCGGTTACCTTCTTTTGACGAAATAAAAGTCTCTTTTGGCTTTTTGCCAGCAGGAGACATTGAGAGTCTTAGAAGCTTGAAGAGTGTGGAAGATCTTAGGAGCAAAACCCTTTCAGTACTTCAAGATATTTATAATGAGAAGAAGTCTGCTTTCGGCGACGAGTTTCCTCAGGTCATCAAGTACATAATGCTACGGATGATCGATGAAAGATGGCGAAGGCATCTGGAAGCTATAGAGCACCTAAAAGACTCCGTGGGTCTAAGGGCTTATGGTCAGAAGGATCCTGTGATAGAATTCAAAAAGGAATCTTTCATCCTCTTCCAGCAATTGACCGATTCTCTATATGATGACATAGCAAGCGCTATCGTAAGAATTGTAAGAGTGGATAGCGATAAGGCTAAACAGAATGCCGACAAGGAATTTAAGAGTCTCCAGGCCGTTCATTCTGATTTCAGCGGAGCCGAGAAGAAGAAAGAGGCTGCTGGAAAAAAGAAGGGTACCAAGAGATTCAAAGTTAAGCGTTGAACCGGAGGTGTAACTTGATAAGTTATGAAACTAACTCGAGAATACAAGAGCTGAAAGAAAAATTTGATTCTATCAGAGCTACGATTGATCTCGAGCGCATAGATGAGAAACTAAAGAAAATCGAGAAGAGAATGAGCGACCCCTCTATTTGGAACGATCAGCATGAAGCATCAAATCTGGGAAGAGAAGCGCAGTCTTATCGATCTACACTCGAACTTCTGAGAGATGTGGAAGAGGAGTTCGAGAGTATTGAGATTGCAGTAGAACTTTCAGGAGAAGATGAGAGTTATATTAAGCATGTCGAAGAGCTTGTTAGATCAGCGGAAAAAAAGGTAAGAGAATTTGAGCTTACGATTCTTCTGAGTGGAGAGTATGACAACAACAATTGCTTCATTTCAATTCACCCCGGCGCCGGGGGTACCGAGTCTCAGGACTGGGCCTCAATGTTAATGAGAATGTACATGAGATGGGCTGAAGCTAATAGATTCAAGATAACAATTGTTGATGAGCTACCTGGGGATGAAGCGGGAATCAAGAGTGTGACAATTAATCTAGCTGGGCCTCACGCTTATGGAAAGCTAAAATTTGAGGCAGGAGTACATAGATTAGTAAGGATTTCGCCATTCGATGCGAATCACAGAAGGCATACTTCCTTTGCATCCGTGAGTGTCTTTCCTGAGATGGATGAAGTTCCGGAGATCGAAATCAAACCCGAGGATCTGAAAGTAGACACATATAGATCAGGTGGTGCGGGTGGTCAACATGTTAACAAGACAGATTCTGCGGTCAGGATTACTCATCTACCAACCGGAATAGTTGTTGCGTGTCAGACTGAAAGATCGCAGCATCAGAACAAAGCGAATGCAATGAAGATGTTGTATGCGAAGCTTTTCGAGATTGAGATTGAGAAAAAAAGAAACGAAAAATTAAAATTGATGGGTGACCAGAAAGACATTTCATGGGGCAATCAGATTAGATCTTACGTCTTTCAGCCGTATACAATGGTAAAAGATCACAGAACTGATGCTGAGACGGGTGATATTCAATCTGTCATGAATGGTGAGATAGATGAATTTATAGAGAAGGAATTGCTCTTCTTCTCATCCATTGAGAAATCTTTGGAATGATTTACGCAGTGAGTTTGACTTTGATGGAAGAAAAATGTTATTATTTCCCTGAGCGGAGTGAATTTAGTGTCCAGGCAGTATGATGAACGCCACAGGAGCGTAATGATTCACGAAGCGCTCCATTATTTGCTTGGTGGGCGTTTGATTGGCACTTATGTTGATTGTACCGCTGGTGAAGGTGGCCACATTAGAGCAGTACTTGAAGCCACCAAAGGTCAGGCAAGAATCATCGGACTTGATCTTGACAGTGAGGTTCTGAATATAGCGGAGCAGAATCTCAAAGATTACCGGGAAAGTATTGAATTATTCAATTTTTCTTATGTCGACTTCGAAATTGCATTGAGACAGGCTGGTATTGAAAAGGTAGATGGTTTTCTTCTGGATGTTGGAGTTTCCACTTTCCAGTTGAAGGCAAAGGGTAGGGGTTTCTCGTATGAGCTGGATGAACCGCTCGATATGCGTATGGACCTCTCTCAGAGAAGAACGGCAGCAGATGTCGTGAACAGATACAAGGAAGGCGAACTTAGCAAGATAATTTTCGAATTTGGTGATGAGAAGCGTTTTGCTAGGAAAATTGCTAGAAGCATTGTATCAAGAAGACCCCTGTTCACAACGAAGGATTTGCACGATGCAATCAAAGCGGCAATACCACCGGCCGAAAGATACAAACGAAGAAGACATTTCGCAACTAAGACTTTTCAGGCAGTAAGGATCGAAGTCAATCAAGAACTCGAGAACATCGAAAGCACTTTGAGAAAAATTCCCGGTTTTCTGAATCAAGGCGGTAGGATCGTTATTATTTCTTTTCATTCTTTGGAAGACGGCATAGCTAAGAGAGTGTTTAGGGAGAAGTCGGAATCGGAGCTGAAGATACTTACGAAGAAGCCTGTACAGCCGTCGAAAGAAGAAGTAGAACTCAATCTAAGAGCAAGAAGCGCAAGATTGAGGGCAGCGGAGCGGATTTGAAGGGAGGAACATCTCGTGCAAGCCATAACAGCGAAGCGGAAACCGCTGGTTCGCGAAGGTGGCAAAGCCTTAGCAAACAGCGATGTTTGGGGTTTATTTGGTTTTCTGCAAGTATTAGTAATTTTTCTTTCATTGGCAGTTTCAATTGCTCTCCCGTTCTATTTTGGCAACGAGGTTGACAAAATTTCAGAAGTAGCATCCAGTAGAGAACAGGGGATCTCAGTGATGAAATCCAGACTGGAAGATGTATCTAGAGAGATTTCATACTTGCAGACAGTTGTTGGAACGAGAGCAGAAAAGTAGAACTTCGTCGAGGTGGATCATAAATCAAGAAACTTGCTAGCAGGGTCTCGCTCTTATATGTGCTTTTGATTCTTTGTGTAGGAGTCTTCGCAGTGAGGGCAGGATATATTTCCCTTTTCACTGAACCTGACCTTCCTCTAGTTCTTGGGGTCAACAAGATCCCGGCTTTAAGAGGATCGATATATGATTCCAAGGGTAGGTTATTGGCCAGCGATTCGCTGATTTATGAGGCATGGTTAGACCTTGGATATTTGAGATTACTTACTTCTTCCGATGGAATAGATAGAGTTCTAGGAAATATTGAGCTTTCCTTTGGAATACCTTACGAAAGACTGGTCGAAAGCCTTCAGAGCAACAGAAATTTTCTTCTTCTTGGTACTGCAGCTACTAATGATGAAATGCAGCGCAGGATCACTCCGATCACAAAAAGATATATATCGCTTGAAATGCAAAGAGAAAGACTTAGTTTCATCGAATATGGTTTGGAGAGAATTATCGGGAAGCTAGATGCAGGGGGTGTCCCTCTAAATGGAATCGAGCTGTATTATAACGAAGAGCTCTCTGGGAAAAGAGATGGATTGATTAGGAGAACTCTGACAAGTTCGAGAAGAGAAGAACCAAAAAATGGAAGTGACATCTATCTCTCAATTAACATAGATATTCAGAAGATGGTCTATGAAGAACTGCTGGAGACTGTGGAAAAGAATATGGCCGACGGTGGATTGGCTCTTCTTCTAGAGAGCAAGACCGGAAAGATTCTTGCTTATGCCGGTACTTATGATTGGGACGTTGGCTTAATGGGAATCTTTGAGCCTGGTTCCACCATCAAACCTCTTATCTACTCGCTCGCATTACAGAGCGGATCGATAACCGAAACAATGACATTTAATTGTGATGGTAGTATTCAGCCTGTACCTGGACTTGACATAATAATCCGCGATACGGAGGGTGAACGCCACGGCCTTCAGACCTTTAGAGAAGCGATTATTAATTCTTGTAACGTGGCTACGGTACAGGTTGGTGGTAGAATTCTAAATACTCTCGGAAAAGAAGAGATGTATAGGCAATTGACAAGGATTGGATTTGGGAAATTATCAGGGGTTGACCTTCCCGGTGAAACTCCGGGAATTCTTCCTGAAGCGAAAGACTGGTCTCTGATATCTCCTTATCAATTTCCTATCGGACAGGGCCTGGGAGTAAACATCTTCCAGATGCTTAAGGCCTTAAATGTCTTCCCTGCTGGTGGTCAGTTTATCACCCCCACTTTTGTCAGCGCAATACGAAATGAAGAGGGTCTGGTAAACATACCTAAGAAGGTTGAAGGTGATTTATTTTCACCAAAGCTTGTTTCTACTATGCTTCCCATTCTCGAGGGAGTAGTCATTGAGGGTACTGGCACAATGGCCAAGGTCGAAGGGGTAAGAATAGCCGGAAAAACAGGGACAGCTCAAAAGGCGGGTCCCGGTGGCTACAATGAAGAAAGCTACTATTCATTGTTCTATGGCTTCTTTCCAGTGGAAGATCCAACGTACACATTATATATAATGATAGATACTCCCAAGGCGGGAGCATACTACGGTGGTTTTGTCGCAGCTCCAATGTTTGCTTCAGTTGTAAGGAACATCTACGGTATTGGAGTTGAAAAGGAAGTATATGAAGGCGTTTACAGCTGGAAAGCACCCGACTTGAGCGGGTATTCATTGCTAGATTTGAAAGAAATCGCCGCGATCTATGGTATAGATAAAATTGTGGTACATGGTTCAGGCAGTGTGGTGAGTCAAATCCCGGAGGCGGGAAGGCCGCTAGGAAATCAGCTAGAAGTTTGGTTAGGAGAGTTGAACTATGATATACGAGATGTTGGGGGACAGTGACGTACTTAAAGATCTCTTTATCCTTGAAAGAGCAGAGGGGCATCTAACAATTAGTGAGGATATGCCCGACAAAGAAAACAGGTTTAGAATGGCCGTTTCGACTGCGGGCATGTTTGGAAAGAAGCCCGTTAGGCTTTCCGGATATGATAGTTGGAAAAAAGAGGAAAGAGTTGAGATCGAAAAACTACTTCCTCTTTTTCAAGATGAAATCGATGTTTTCATAGATGGAGAAGTGAATTCGAAAGTTAAAAGTGAAAAGAAGGTTTTTGGTCTTCCAAAGCCTTGGGAAGAAGAGAAGTGGAATGACCATATAATCAGGATAAGTGAATATGCAGGAATGAAGATTTCTAGAGCTACGGCCGAATCGCTTCTCAGAAAAGTTGGAAGAAGAGAATATCGACTACTTCGAGAGCTTGAAAAGCTTTCTGTTGTTTCGAATGAAATCGACGAGCTCACCGTTGAAAGATTAATTGATTTTGACAAGGAAATTGAAGTGGAATCACTTGCGTTCGATTTCCTTAGTCGAAAAGAGGGTTTTCTAGGCTCTTCGAGAAAATCAATGATCCCATTCGCGTATTTTTCGTCCGTTCTGTTAAAGATCATAATTGATTTGGGAACGATAATTGAGAAGAAAAAAGGCAAAATGAACATTTCCTGGTCAGAGATAAAGAAACTCTCAAATACTATTGGAATTGGTACTGCTAGAATTGCCAGGCTTGTTGGATACAGTTTTTCCAATACCATAGAACAGAGAATTGATCTTACGAGGGTGTACTCGATTGAAAGACTCAATAGGCTGATCAATCTCCTTCAGGAAATTGATGAATCAATCAAGAATGGAAAAGTTGATAGCGAAATCGCTTATTTCAGACTAGAGGAAGAGTCTTCAAAACTTCAGGTAACTCTTGGGTAACAATTCCTACCTGAAACATCCCGTTTAGAATGCTTCAATTGACAGTACCATCGTTGCATTGTACAATTGCTTTCGGCAAAATGCTTAGAAGGAGGCGAATCGCAACCAGATGCCCACAATAAATCAATTAATAAGGCACGGAAGAAAACAGTTGAAGCAGAAATCTGCTTCTCCGGCTCTAGAAAACAATCCTCAGAAGCGTGGCGTTTGTGTAAGGGTCTCCACAATGACACCCAAGAAACCGAACTCAGCTTTGAGAAAGATTGCAAGGGTACGTCTCTCAAATGGGACAGAAGTTACTGCTTATATTCCTGGCGAGGGTCACAATCTTCAGGAGCATTCAGTGGTTCTCGTAAGAGGTGGCAGAGTGAAGGACCTTCCTGGTGTAAGATACAAGATTGTCAGAGGCACATTAGATGCTGAAGGAGTGGCAAACAGGAAGCAGTCGAGAAGTCGTTATGGAGCCAAGAGGCCGAAGAAATGAGGAGGCAGTTCTAGATGAGAAGACGTCAGTCTGAAAAAAGAGAAGTAGTGCTTGATCCAATTTACAACGACGCAGTCGTCACTAGATTGATCAACAAGATTATGATAGGCGGGAAGAAAAGCAAGGCGGAGGCTACGGTCTACGGAGCTCTGGAGGTTCTTTCTGACAGGACAAAGCAACCACCAATGGAAGCCTTCAAGAAGGCCTTAAGCAACGTAAAGCCTCTTCTTGAGGTGAGACCGAGAAGAGTTGGAGGTGCAACATACCAGATACCCTTTGAAGTTCCGGAAAGAAGGGCAGTTGCACTTGCAATAAGGTGGATTGTCACATCTGCCAGAGCGAAATCTGGCAAACCCCTGAAGGAAAAGCTAGCGCTGGAGTTAGTTGATGCTTACAATGGTCAGGGGAACGCAGTGAAGAAAAGAGAAGATGTTCACAGAATGGCCGAGGCCGGGAAGGCATACGCCCATTTCAGATGGTGAATTTGATTCAGCAGGAGGAAAGATAGTGAAGGAAAGAGCTACAACTCTCGAGAAGACCCGAAATATTGGGATAATGGCCCATATAGATGCTGGGAAGACAACTACGACCGAGCGTATACTTTTCTACACCGGAAAGAACTACAAGCTCGGAAGTGTTGATGAAGGAACGGCTACAATGGACTGGATGGACCAAGAGAAGGAGAGGGGCATCACTATCACTTCTGCTGCTACAACAGCGTTCTGGAAGGATCATCGCATAAATATTATCGATACACCCGGACACGTTGACTTTACGGTTGAAGTTGAAAGATCCTTGAGGGTGCTTGATGGGGCCGTAGCGGTATTCGATTCTCAGGCAGGTGTTGAACCTCAATCAGAAACTGTTTGGAGACAGGCTGATAAGTATCATGTTCCTAGAATAGCCTTCATGAACAAGATGGATAAGATCGGTGCAGATTTTTTGGCTGCCTTAGGCACGATGGTTACAAAACTAAAGGCAAATCCAGTTGCAATACAGCTTCCAATTGGATCTGAATCTAGTTTCGAAGGTGTAATCGATTTGATTCAGATGAAAGCCTTGCGTTGGACCAATCAAGAGGGAACGGAATTCACTTCTTCAGAAATTCCCGAAGTTCTGCAAGCTCAGGTGGAAGAGACTAGAGAGGATCTGATCACTCATGTTGCTGAGTTCGATGAAGAACTCATGGATATGTATATTGAGGGTGAAGAACTTCCCGTAGATAGATTGAAAGCGGCAATTAGAAAGGCAACGCTTTTGGGACAGATTACGCCTGTGCTTTGTGGTTCGGCATTCAGGAACAAGGGAATCCAGCCCCTTTTAGACGCCATAGTCGACTATTTGCCCTCTCCGAAAGACTTGCCACCTGTAATTGGCGAGATCCTTGACAGTGAGAGAGAAATAGAGGTCCGTCCAGATGAGAATGGGCCGTTTGTTGCGATGGCTTTCAAGATAATGGTTGATCCTTTTGTTGGAAAACTTACATTCCTTAGAGTTTACTCAGGTTCACTCGAAAAGGGATCTTACGTTATGAATACAAACAAGAACATAAAAGAAAGAATTTCAAGACTTCTTTTCATGCATGCTGACAAAAGGGAAGAGGTTGATTATATAAGGGCCGGAGACATTGTTGCAGTAGTAGGCCTTAAGAATACGATGACGGGTGAAACGATCGCATTTTCTGAGGAAAAGATTGTTCTTGATAAAATTGAATTCCCTGAGCCCGTTATTTCGATCGCAATAGAACCGCAGACGAAGGATGACGCTTCGAAGCTTACAAAGGCTCTTGTCGCTCTAGTTGAAGAAGACCCTTCGCTGAAAAGCTATGTTGACAGCGAGACGGGTGAGACAATTCTGTCCGGTATGGGGGAGCTCCATCTGGAGGTAATTGTAGAGCGAATAAAAAGGGAGTTCAATGTTGGACTAAGAGTAGGGAATCCTCAGGTTGCCTATCGTGAGACAATAAGGTCCAAAGCAGTAGGTGAGTCGAAGTACATTAGGCAGACTGGTGGAAAGGGGCAGTATGGGCACGTTGTATTGAGTGTAGAACCCATTACTGACAAGAGCGCCAATTTCGTGTTTGAAGACAAAACTGTGGGAGGAACCATACCAAGAGAATTTATCAAGCCAGTTGAACGCGGCGTGAGAGAGGCTATGGATTCGGGCTATCTCGCAGGTTATCCTATGGTAAATGTGAAGGTTTCCTTGCTTGACGGCTCATACCATGAAGTAGATTCTTCGGAAATTGCATTTAGCATAGCCGGATCAATGGCCTTCAAAGAGGCAGCAAGAAAAGCCAGCCCAGCTCTGTTGGAACCAATTATGGCAGTAGAGATAAATACCCCTGAAGAATACATGGGAGATTTAATTGCCGATCTTAATTCAAGGCGAGCGAAAATCGAGGGATTTGAGACTAGAGCAGGTCTCAAGATAATCAAAGCTCACGTTCCCCTTTCAGAATTGTTCGGTTACGCCACAGTCTGTAGATCTCTGTCTCAGGGAAGAGCAATACACATTATTCAGTTCTCTCATTATTCGGAAGTTCCGGAGAGAATTGCGGAAAAGATTTTAGGAAAATAAAAGAGATCCCAAATTAGTTTTTGGAGGAGGGAAACCATGGCTAAGGAAAAATTCGAACGTTCTAAACCCCATCTTAACATCGGTACAATTGGACACATTGACCACGGTAAGACAACTCTTACTGCGGCAATCACTAAGAGTCTGGCATTCAAGGGACTTGCTGACTTCTCCCCGTTTGACTCAATCGACAAGGCGCCGGAGGAAAAGGCAAGAGGAATAACGATCAACGTAGCTCACATTGAATACCAGACTGAGAAGAGACATTACGCTCACATCGACTGCCCTGGACACGCTGACTATATCAAGAACATGATCACTGGTGCGGCACAGATGGATGGAGCAATTCTCGTAGTTGCCGCAACCGACGGTGTCATGCCTCAGACAAGAGAACACGTTCTACTCGCGAGACAGGTCAATGTTCCCGCAATGGTTGTGTATATAAACAAGGTGGATGCAGTTGATGACGAAGAACTGGTAGAACTTGTAGAAGAAGAAGTAAGAGAGCTTCTCTCTTCTTATGAGTTCCCGGGTGATGAACTCCCAGTTATAAAGGGTTCAGCCCTTAAGGCACTTGAAGCAGATAGTCCAAACGAGTGGACAGAGAGTATCTACGAACTGATGAAAGCTTGCGACGATTACTTCCCGGAACCAGTAAGAGAGACCGACAAGCCTTTCTTGATGCCCGTAGAGGACATCTTCACGATAACTGGTAGGGGTACGGTTGTGACAGGAAGAATCGAGCGCGGAGCGGTCCATGTCGGTGATGAAGTTGAGATTATCGGGCTCTCTTATGAAACGAAGAAAACTGTGTGTACTGGAGTCGAAATGTTCAGAAAGCTCCTTGATGAAGGACAGGCCGGCGACAACATTGGAGCTCTTCTAAGGGGAGTTGCAAAGGAAGAAGTAAAGAGAGGTCAAGTTCTTGCGAAACCGGGTTCTATAACTCCTCATAGGAAGTTCACAGCAAACGTCTACGTTCTTAAGAAGGAAGAAGGAGGACGCCACTCACCTTTCACAAAGGGATACAGACCCCAGTTCTTCATTAAGACCGCCGATGTAACTGGAGAAATTGCAGATCTTCCTGAAGGCGTCGAAATGGTTATTCCTGGAGACAACGTAGAAATGACAATTCAGCTCATTTACCCCGTTGCAATTGAGAAGGGTATGAGGTTTGCAATTCGTGAAGGTGGAAGAACAGTAGGCGCCGGAGTCGTCAGTTCCATAATTGAATGATATTTAGGTCTTTCCAGGAGAAGGGAGAAAATCTCCCTTCCCTGTTAACAGAAGGAGGGAACATTTAGGCATGGCCAAGCAAAAAATCAGGATTCGCTTGAAAGCTTACGATCACAAACTACTTGACTTGTCAGCCAAGAAGATCGTTGAAGCTGTAAAGCTCACCAATGCCAAAGTATCAGGTCCGGTGCCATTGCCAACGGAGAGGACGCTCTACACTGTTCTGACTTCTCCCCATAAGTTTAAGGATGCGAGAGAGCAGTTTGAGAAACTTGTTCATAAGAGACTTATCGAAATACTAGATCCAACACCCAAGACTATAGATTCTCTTATGAAAGTCGACCTCCCCGCAGGTGTAGATGTGGAGATTAAACTGTAAAGAGACTTCGGAGGTGTGATAGATGAAAGGTATATTGGGTAGAAAACTCGGTATGACAACTATATACAAAGATGGAAAAGCCTTCGGAGTTACCGTAGTGAAAGCCGGTCCATGTACAGTAGTACAGAAAAAGACGAGTGAAGGCGGCGAATACGACGCCATTCAAGTTGGATTCGAAGAGCTTACACCGGAAAGAGCAAAAAAAATACTTACAAAGCCTCTGGTGAAGAAGTTTGAAGCGGTAAAGGTCAAACCACATAGAGTTCTCAAAGAGTTCAAGGTTGGTAACATCAATGACTTCAATGTTGGTGATATCATAGAAGCTGGCGTCTTTTCCGAAGGCGAAAAGGTAGACGTAACTGGATTTTCTAAGGGAAGAGGTTTTTCTGGCGCGATGAAGAGATGGAACTTCAGAGGCGGAGAGGCTTCTCATGGTTCGAAATTCCACAGAGAACTGGGTTCAGTGGGTAATCACACTGATCCTGCGAAGATCTGGAAGGGTAAGAAGATGCCCGGTCAGTACGGTAACGAAAAGAAGACTGTAAAGAATTTAACCGTAGTAAAAGTCGATGCAGAGAATGGACTCTTAGCCATTTATGGCGCAGTTCCAGGAGCGAGGGGCGGCCTCTTAGT
>JAFGAP010000040.1 GCA_016933635.1 Kosmotogaceae bacterium | reverse complement strand
AGAATTCGAAGTTAAAGGTCCAACCATGCGGGACACATCCGTTGACGTGCGCCCCTCAGAAGCCGGTGTTGTGGATGACATTTTCATCACAGAAACCGGAGAAGGAAGCAAAATCGTGAAGGTTAGGGTCCGCGATCAGCGTATACCTGAACTGGGAGACAAGTTTGCTTCTCGTCACGGACAGAAAGGAGTCATCGGCATGATTGTTCCACAAGAGGACATGCCTTGGTCTTCAAAAGGAATTGTTCCAGACCTTATAATTAACCCACACGCAATGCCGTCACGAATGACCATTGGCCAGTTCCTTGAATCAATTGCCGGAAAAGTTGCCGCCGCAAGAGGCAGACCTGTTGACGGAACCCCATTCACTAATGAGGGTCCAGAGCAACTGAAAGAAGACTTGGTTAATCTGGGATTCAGTCACACTGGCAGAGAGATTCTCTACAGCGGCGTTTCTGGAGAAAAATTTGTTGCCGACATTTTCGTGGGCGTGGTTTACTATCAGAAGCTTCATCACATGGTTGCAGACAAGATTCACGCGAGGGCTAGGGGACAGGTTCAGATGTTAACCCGTCAGCCCACAGAAGGACGTGCAAGAGGCGGTGGTTTGCGGTTCGGTGAGATGGAACGAGACTGCTTGATTGGTCACGGCGCCGCCATGGTGCTGAGAGACCGGCTGCTGGAAGAGTCTGACAAATATTTGCTGTATGTTTGCGAAAACTGTGGCTTCATTTCATACTATGACATTAAGCAGCGCAAGTACACGTGCAGAATCTGTGAAGATAAAGCTCAGATATCGCCGGTTGTCGTATCATACGCCTTCAAGCTGCTTCTCCAAGAGATGATGAGCTTGTGTATAACTCCTCGACTGAAACTGAAGGAGAGAGCATAAAATGTCAATGGAAGATACAATTCACAAAATTATAGACGAACTTTACTTCGGGCTTTTCTCGCCCCAAGACATCCGAAGACAATCCGTTGCGGAAATACAGACTGCTGACACCTACGACGAGGACGGAGCTCCAATCACCTCTGGACTCATGGACGGCAGACTAGGCACACTTGAGCCCAGACAACGATGCAAAACTTGCGGAAACACCGCCATTAGATGCCCTGGACACTTTGGTCACATAGAGTTGGCAGTTCCAATCATTCATATCGAGTTCACGAAGATAATTCATAACCTTCTTCAGTCTACTTGCCGAAACTGTGGACGCATCCTGCTTCCTGAAAGCCGTGTTGAAAAAATTAAGGTTACAATTAAGCGTACATTGGATCTGCTGGGTGAAGTTCCAAACGACCTTTACAAGAAGATAGTGAAGGAAGCCAAAAGGAAGGATTGTCCTTACTGTGGAGCTCAGCAATCAAAGATAGAGTTTGCGAAGCCCACAAGCTTCTACGAGATTCT